>CAIVNT010000424.1 GCA_903907305.1 uncultured Ignavibacteriota bacterium | reverse complement strand
GCGTGCTTTCTCATATTCGAAAGTTGCGAGTTCGCTCAGTCTATGGACACCCCGATGGATATTCGCGTTCTGTTCTTTATAATAGACATTCTGAATATCGAGGACAAAATTCGGCTTCTGAGTTGTTGCCGCGTTGTCCAGATACACGAGCGATTTCCCGTGCACAGTTTGAGTGAGGATCGGGAAATCCTTTCGGATCTTTTCAACATCAAACGATATTTCTTTTTCAATGACTGTCATATGATTGGCAGGCCGGCTGGTTCACCGGCCCCGCCCCCGATTCTATCCGTGAACGATATCGGGAAGATTTCCTGTCCCGAACTTTTTCCGTAAATGATCCACAACGATCCCATCAACATGGCGGCGAAGTGCCTCATGTCTGATCTTCTGCGTCGCTTCGGCTGCAAAACCAACCGTAAGAATCCCGCGCGCACTTCCTTCGGAGATACCGCGCGTCTTCAGATAGAACGAATGGGTCTCGTTCATTCCGCCCACAGCAGCACCGTGCGTACACTTCACATCATCCGCAAAGATCTCAAGTTCCGGTTTTGTATCCACGATGGCATCGTCCGACAGCAGCAGATTACGGTTCGTCTGTTTGGAATCGGTCTTCTGTGCTTCCGGCTCGACATACACTTTGCCGTTGAATACCGCTCTGGATTTGTCAAACAGGATCCCTTTGAACAGTTCATGACTCGGACAGTTCGGATGGATGTGATGGATAAAGGTGTGATGATCGATCAGCTGTTCACCGGAGGTGATATAGAGTCCATTCAGATTGCATTCGGTCGATTCACCATCGATGATCACGCTCATATCATTACGGGCGATAGCGCCGCCCACGGCAAGCGAGAAAATATGCACGTTGCTCTCGCGGTGCTGATGCACATAAAGATTCTCCACATGGAATGCGGATTCACTCTCACGCTGAACTTTCACCAATTCTACGATACTGTTCTTTTTTGCGATGATCTCTGTTACAACGTTCGTCAGATTCGTATTCACGCCTTCAACGGATGCGAAATTGTGGAGGAAGTTGACGATCGCTCCGTCCTCCGCGACGATCAGATTGCGGATGTGCGATGCCGTCTGTTCCCCATTATTCACAGTGGAGATGAACAGCAGCGCGATCGGTTTTGTCACTTCCACACCGGCGGAGACATGGACAAAAACACCATCGTTGATAAATGCAGTGTTCAACGCAGTGAATGTGTTCTTCTGATACTGAACATACTTCGTCAGATGTTCTTCCACCAGATTGTTGTGCGTGATGTAGGCTTCGATCAAATTCTTTACGACAACTCCGGCAGGAAGTCCTTCCATTGTTGAATGTTCAGGAGACAAATGTCCGTTCACGAACGTGATGACGAATTGGTCAATCCCTTCCACAAGAAGCGAACGGACAAATTCAGGATCCACCATCCCTGCTTTGGAAGAATACGCAAACTGTGCTTTCGCGATCGGAGCAACATTCGTGTATTTCCAATCCTCTTGCTTCGTTGTTGGAAAACCTTTTTGTTCAAAATCCGCAAGCGCAGATTTGCGCAGGTCGTTGACCCATGCAGGACTCTTCGCCGCACCGTTGTTCTGAAACTTCTGGAAGTCGGTAAAATAATGGTTCATTTCGTGTGTCATGCTCTTTTCTCCCATCACGCTGACTGCAGCATTTCTTCGCGGATGAAATCGTAGCCGTTTGCTTCGAGTTCCATAGCAAGTTCTTTTCCACCGGATTTAACGATTCGCCCTTTCACCAGCACGTGAACGAAATCCGGGACGATGTAATTCAACAGACGCTGGTAATGCGTCACAACAATGGTCGCGTTTTGGGGGGTTTTCAGTTTGTTCACACCCGCAGAAACGATCTTCAGCGCATCGATGTCGAGTCCGGAATCGGTCTCATCAAGGATCGCCAGTTTCGGTTCGAGCACGGCCATCTGCAGGATCTCGTTTCGCTTCTTTTCGCCGCCGGAGAATCCTTCATTGACGGGACGATTGATGAAACTCGCGTCCATCTCGACGATCTTCATCTTCTCTTTCAGCATCTTCAGGAACTGCATGGAATCGAGTTCCTCTTCGCCGCGCGATTTGCGGATCTCGTTCAGTCCTGCTTTCAAAAAATAACTGTTACTGACGCCGGGAATTTCCACCGGATACTGGAACGCAAGGAACACACCGGCATGAGCGCGGACTTCCGGTTCCATATCGAGCAGATCCTGTCCTTCGAATGTTACGCTTCCCTGCGTCACTTCGTAAGCGGGATGTCCCGACAATACCTGAGCAAGCGTGCTCTTTCCTGAACCGTTCGGTCCCATAATAGCGTGTACTTCGCCTGCCTTGACTGTAAGATTGATCCCTCGCAGGATCTCTTTGCCGTTAACATTTGCATGAAGATTTTTAATTTCGATCATAATTCTCTTTTCGTCTTAGTTATTTTTGTGTGCCAATGTTTTATTAAAATTTGTGTCTTCGTGCTTTCGTAGCAGAGACATTACCCGACACTTCCCTCAAGTGAAATTCCCAGCAGCTTCTGCGCTTCCACGGCAAATTCCATCGGCAGATTCTTGAACACTTCCTTTGCGAATCCGTTGATGATCATGGAGATAGCATTCTCCGTATTGATGCCGCGCTGCTTGCAATAGAATATCTGATCTTCACCGATCTTGGAAGTGGATGCTTCATGCTCAACACTTGACGAAGAATTTCTTACTTCTATGTAGGGGAATGTATTCGCGCTGCATTTGTTCCCGATAAGCATCGAGTCGCATTGCGTGTAATTACGAGAGTTCGTTGCATTCTTTCCTATACTGACGAGACCGCGGTAGGTATTGTTGCCGCGGCCTGCGGAGATCCCTTTGGAGACTATCGTACTGCGTGTATTTTTTCCTATGTGATGCATCTTTGTTCCGGTGTCGGCATCCTGACGGTTGTTCACAACGGCTACAGAATAGAACTCGCCGATCGAATTATCACCCTGAAGAATGACGGAGGGATATTTCCACGTGATGGCAGAACCGGTCTCAACCTGCGTCCACGATATTTTGGAATTCACGCCGGCGCATTTCCCGCGCTTCGTCACAAAATTATAGATACCCCCTTTACCGTCTTTATCACCGGCATACCAGTTCTGGACTGTGGAGTATTTCACTTCGGCATTGTCCATCGCCACCAGTTCAACAACTGCGGCGTGCAGCTGATGCTCATCGCGCATCGGAGCAGTGCAGCCTTCAAGATAACTGACGTATGCACCTTCATCCGCAACGATCAGCGTCCGTTCGAACTGACCGGTATTGGAAGCATTGATACGGAAATACGTGGAAAGTTCCATCGGACAGCGGACACCTTTTGGAATGTAGCAGAACGATCCGTCGCTGAATACAGCAGAGTTCAAAGCGGCAAAATAATTATCCGCAGAGGGGACGACGGAGCCGAGATATTTTTTGACAAGCTCGGGATGTTCATGCACTGCTTCAGAGAATGAGCAGAAGATGATCCCTTTCTCTTTCAATGTTTCTTTGAATGTTGTCGCGACAGAGACCGAATCGAATACCGCGTCCACGGCAACACCGCTCAAACGCTTCTGCTCCGTCAAGGAGATGCCGAGCTTCTCGTATGTTTCCAGAAGGATCGGATCGATCTCATCGAGACTGTTGAACTTCTTCATTTCTTTTGGGGCAGAGTAATAACTGACGGATTGATAATCGATCTTCGCGTATTTCAGATTCGGCCAGCGGGGTTCTTCCATCGTCAGCCACGTGCGGTATGCTTTCAGACGCCAATCCGTGAGCCATTCCGGCTCATTCTTTTTCTTTGAGATCAAACGGACAACATCTTCGCTCAATCCGGGTGGGATCGTGTCGGTTTCGATGTTCGTTGTGAATCCGTATTTATATTCCTGCGATACTAATTCTTCAATTGTTTCTGACATTTAACATGCTTTCCATTGGATTTTTTTTTCAGCGGACAAGCAAGAATGCTTGTCCTACAAAATTATTTATACACCGAACGAACTGCCGCATCCGCAGGTTTTTGCTGCCTGGGGGTTGTTAAACACGAAACCGCGTCCGTTCAGTCCATCGGTAAAGTCCAGCGTTGTGCCGGAAAGATAGAACATGCTCTTCTGATCGACGAGGATCTTCACACCGTGTTTTTCAAGTATGATATCTTTCTCTTTTACCACATCGTCGAAAGCCAGAACGTACGACAATCCTGAGCAGCCACCCCCTTTCACTCCAAGACGCAGCAGGTGCGTTTCGGGAATGCTGTTGGTCTGTTTGATCGTGAATACTTCCTGTGCAGCGCGTTCGGTCAGGATGATATCTTCATCCAATGATGTCGGTGCTTCTTGCGTCATTACTTCAGACATTGTTTTGGCTCCTTATTAATTTAACTGGCTTTTTTAATGGCATAATCGGGGTAATTCAGCATCCAGGTCTGCATATTCAGTTTCTTCAGGATATTCCTTTTTTCAAAATGCAGTGCAACTTCTCTTGCCACTGTTTCTGCGTCCGTCTGTCCCACTTTCACCTTTTTGATCTTCAGGAATCCCATCACAGCGAAATGCAGATCACGGAAGAAGATATTCGAAAGGTGGATCAGTTGAGCGTGACTCTTCATATAATTTAAGAATTCGACCTGGTTGCCGATGATATATTGCGACTTCTTGAACTTGATATTCATATTGTGCCTGTAATTGAATGTTCTTTGAGTGAAGCTATTGCGGAATGGATCTTTTTTGCTGCGTATAGAACTTCTGCTTCTGTTGTAAACCGGCCAAGGCCGTAACGCACTGTCGACATCCCCGCATCCGCATCCAAGCCGATCGCATGAAGCACATGCGAATATTGTACATCGCCGATCTCTTCGGATGTGCAGGCGGAACCTGCGGAGACTGCAACATCATTCATCTCCGTCATCAGACGGTCGGAATTGATACCGTGGAATGTCACATTCAAATTATTCGGCAGCCGATTATTCTGATCTCCGTTCACCGTCACATTATCATTTTTCATTATTTCGGACTGCAGAAGATCACGCAAACGAACAAGACGCGCATTCTCATCATCCATTTCTGCGACAGCGAGTTGTGCTGCTTTTCCGAATCCGACGATGCCGGCAACATTCAATGTCCCTGACCGGATTCCGTGTTCGTGCCCCGCTCCGTCCATCTGAGGAATGACGGCTACTCGAGGATTGCGCGAACGGATAAATAATGCGCCGACACCCTTCGGTCCGTATATCTTGTGGGATGCACAGGAAAGCAG
>CAIVNT010000423.1 GCA_903907305.1 uncultured Ignavibacteriota bacterium | reverse complement strand
ACTCGGAGCACTGGATCCGCGTATGGCTCTTCCTGACCATATTTATATCCTTGGTTTGGTACTTTTCGTCTATTCTATCGGACTCCACGCCGGACCGAATTTCTTTGCATCGTTCAACAGGCACGGACTGAAATCAAACGTGTTTGCTTTGATGGTGATCGTCTCCAGCGCTCTGCTTGCCGTACTGATCTCCTCCGTTTCGAATATGCCTGCTTCGATCATTTCCGGCATCTACTGCGGTGCGCTGACGAATGCGCCAGCACTTGCGGC
The DNA here is from genome assembly GCA_903907305.1 of uncultured Ignavibacteriota bacterium. Lineage (GTDB taxonomy): Bacteria > Bacteroidota > Ignavibacteria > UBA10030 > UBA8401 > UBA8401. The sequence goes on along the minus strand of CAIVNT010000423.1, from coordinate 14,044 downwards.
GTCCATTGAAACGGTGAAATCTCTCACCGCCGGATTACCCGCCGCCGCACGAGAGGCGACGGCAAATAATTTCGTCGTCACCTTCGGTCTTACATATCCATTCGGCGTGCTTGGATTGATCCTCTTCTTCTATCTCTTCACTAAGATCTTTAAAGTAGATCTCGCAAAAGAAGAACGCGACCGTATCAGTCAGTCCGATCCGAGTGATATCATCAGCAGAACATTCCGCATCACCAATCCCGCCGTTCTCGGAAAGAATGTGGAAGAGGTGATGAAGACACTCGTGAAGACCGGATTCGTCCTAAGCAGGATCAAAAAGGGGAATAACATTGTGGTCGTCGATCCTTCGATCGTTCTCTCCTCGGGAGATGAGATCGTCGTTGTCGGCACGGAAGCTTCGTTGGCGCGTGCTGCAATGATATTCGGAGAGATGCTGGAAAAACATCTCGGCACCGAAAATGACGGCATTGAATACCGCAGGATCTTTGTTTCCAGCCACAACGTCGCAGGAAAAAAGATTCATCAACTGAATCTCGAACGGGATTTCGGCGCCACCATTACACGCGTACGCAGAGGGGACATTGACTTAGTCCCGTCACCTGAGATGATCCTTGAACTCGGCGACCGTGTCCGAGTAGTTACGCGCGAGGACAATCTGGACCGCGTGACAAAATTTTTCGGCGATTCTATTAAAGGTATTTCCGAAACAGATTTTCTTTCCTTATCATTAGGGATCGTGATCGGCGTGTTCGTGGGAATGTTCCCGATACCGCTGCCGAATGGAACTTCGTTCAAGCTCGGATTCGCGGGAGGCCCGCTCGTTGTTGCATTGCTGCTTGGTCGTCTGCAGCGGACCGGCTCGATCATTTGGACGCTCCCGTTCAGCGCGAATATGGTGCTGCGGCAAATCGGATTGATCTTCTTTCTCGCGGGTATTGGAACGAAAGCCGGATTCGGATTCGGCGGCACTTTCCAATCCGGCGGGTTCGGATACATCATCGCAGGCGCGGTCATCACCAGTTTCACAGCGATCACAACGATCGTCATCGGATACAAGGTGCTGAAGATGCCGATGACCGCACTGATGGGGATTGTCAGCGCAATATCAACGCAGCCTGCGGCACTGGCATACGCAAATCAGCAGGCACAGAACGATCAACCGAATCTTTTTTACACCAGCGTGTATCCCGCAGCAACGGTCGCGAAGATCATTCTGGCACAGATTCTCGTCACTGCACTATGGCATTGAAAGCATTGATCGGATTATTTTCAGCACTACGTATTCTTGACTTCGATTACCGCAATGAAATATTCTCTTACTGCCATAACTGTGCTTTTGCTCTTTTTCGCTTCCTGCAAGCAGCAGCCGAACGATCCGGCAGCGATCATCGTCACCGGGGATTCGCTCACTAATCCGAATGTTCAGCCGAAAGTGATCGCAACCACTCCGGGAGCAAACGGTTCCGGTCCGTACGAAGGAATGTATGACCGGTCCAACACATATTACAACGGATACTATCCAAAGCCGCATCTGATGATCCAGTTCAACAAGTTAATCGATCTCGCTTCGATCGGGTCGTCTTCGGTAACGGTACGCTCGTCCGAAGGGGTGGTCTATACCACATCCATCTGGACCTCAACACAAAATCAGTCAAAGTATACGAACATTGTGCTACTGCGGATCAACGGCGACGGATACAACAACAGTTATCCTCTAAACTATACGGTCGGAAAACGGTACACCGTACTGATCGATTCAGCTATTGCTGATATCCACGGGTATCATTTATCCCGCTCGTATTCGTTCTCCTACATTCCGGAACCGTCGTTCCGCGTGATCAGTTTTTCTCCGGAGGGAAGCCGCATACCGGTCGCAAACACAGGTTCATTCGCTCCAACGGAGCGTTTCGTGCTGAGGATGAATTCCTTCGTTGATACTTCGTTCGCGCGGGCAGTCACCATCCTTCCCGCCGTCAATGGAAAGTGGAAATTTGTATTCGATTTGGATTCGAGCATTCTCATTTTTAATTCCGCTGAATCTCTGCGGTTCGGTATGCAGTATGTGGTTGCTGTCGATTCCTCCGCAAATGATTCATATGGACACCGGCTCGGCACTGCACACCATTATTCCTTTACCACGGAACAGTTTGCAATGACAAATGTATCCACATCATCCATTGGTTCGGAATTGTCGTATCTTGAATTCCATTTCAACGCCCGGCTCGATACCGCATTCGTCCGATCGGCGTTCACTGTAACTCCCGCCACCACCGGGATCATTTCCTATCCGCAGGAGCAGTACATGAGTAACCGGTTCCACATTCTCCGGTTCACTCCGAATGCTCCGCTGCTGCTCGGCACACAGTATCAATTTGGCTTTTCCACTTCTCTGCGGACACAGCGGGGAGAACGGCTTCCGCTTCCGGCGACCTATGCATACACCTCGCCTGCGCTGTCAGGATATATCGATATCGGCGGATATCCCGCCGCACCGAATGCACAGATAACAATGATCTTCTCATACGATATTGACACGTCTACGGTGAGACGAGGGATCCGCATTTCACCGCAGACGGAATATTCATTCCAGCCGATGTACTCATCAACGAGCAAACTGGTCTTCATACCGAAGACCCTTTGGAAACCGGGAACACTCTATACAGTAATCATGGATACGAGCCTGAAAGCGTTGCGAGGAGGATCATTCAGCGAACCGCAGATCAGTTTCTTTTCCATTACCCCGTTCCAGTCGGTCTCTGCATATCCTTACGACGGAGCAACCGGCGTGAACCGACTAACGTCGATCTCGATCAACACCAATCTTCCGATAGATTCAACGACGGTGAAGAACGCCTTCTCTATTTCGCCCAGTGTATCCGGAACGTTCACCATGTATCCCGGCATGACCAGTCCCGCATTCATGTTCACTCCCGGTACACAACTGCAGGCAAATACGAAATATACCGTTACCGTCTCCAATTCACTCTCGTCCCTCTACGGCGATCTGATGACGACGCCATATATATTCACATTCACTACAAGTTATTGATCGGATATTTCTATGAAGCTATTGAACATTATTGCGGCATTCTTTCTCGTCAGCGGTGCTCTGTTTGCACAGAATCCGTTCGAAGCGTTCCTTCTTTCCAAACAGCGTCTGCAGGAAAAGGATACTGCGGCATATTTCTATCTTGCGGAACAGGCCTATACGCTCGCTCCGTTCAACCTGGAATTCACCGTGAACTATGCTCGCGCCTGCGTGGTGGTCGGACGCCAGATCCGCGCATCGAATCTTCTGCAGAGTGTTGCGGATATCGGATTCGATTTCAATCTTGATACCGACACCACATTTGCTCCGCTCTGGAAGCAGGGAAAGTTCAAACAGCTCGTCACAAAATCAAAACTGAATTCAAAACTGACCGCCAGTAATTATGCATTCTCGCTGAAGGAAAAAGATCTCGTTCCCGAAGGGATCACCTACGATCCGCGTCAGCAGAAGTATTATGTGAGCAGCGTCTATAAACGGAAGATCGTCGGCATCAATATGGACGGAACGGCATTCGATTTCACCGGCGAAGCACAGGACGGACTCTACAGCACGCTCGGAATGAAGGTGGATGCTGCCCGGAATCAACTCTGGGTGATGGGCGTTCTGAATTCTCCGAAACCGAAGATGATGAACCCGACGGATTTTGGGAAGGCGGCAGTGTTCCAGTACGATCTTGAGACGAAAAAACTTTTGAAAAAATATACGCTCAACGATACGCTGAAGCATGTCTTCAACGATCTTGTAATTATCAATGGCTCCGTCTACCTGACGGACAGTGAGAACGAGAGTATCTATCGGATCGACAAAGAGACCGGCACGTTCACGCTGTTCTATCATTGGGACTGGATGTTCTATCCGAACGGCATCACGGTGTCGCAGGACCAGAAGTATCTTTTTGTTGCCCATTGGGCAGGAATCAGCAGGGTTGCGCTTACGGATACGCAGATGGTAATGCTGCAGTGCAAGCCGAACACCACGCTGACCGGTGTAGACGGACTCTACGCATATGAGAATTCTCTCGTGGCGGTACAGAATGGTGCCGGACCACAGTCCCGCATTATGCTTTTTGAACTAAATAAAACGATGGATGCGGTCGCAAAGTCCACAGTGCTCGAATCGCAGAATCCGCTATATAATGTTCCGACCAGCGGCGTGATCGTGGATGATGAGTTCTTCTTCGTCGCCAACAGTCAACTGCAGAATTTCGATGCGCAGGGGAACATCTTCCCGCAGGACAAGATGCAGCCGACATACATCCTGAAATTGAAACTGAATTCGAAAGAAGGGCAATAAGAAGAATTATTTTTGTCACAAAACAACAAACCCCGATGAAGAACATTCATCGGGGTTTTCTTTTGGTGATGAGCGCTATTATTCGCTGTCCACTCTCTGTTCTATCGCGGTTTGGATCTTCACTGGAAGTTTGTTGAACAGATCATAGCCTGTCAATGATTCCACCGAATCGACACTCACGCGGAATGTTCTCCAGTCATCGCTCTTGTGTATCTTCTCATTGTCATTCGGCATCACCACAGCGATAGTGCGTGTTGATGTTGTCACTCGGTACAGATCGTTCGTTCCGGCATCGAGCACGAGCACCGCTTTCCATGTGAGCATTGGAACCTGCACTCTTCCGCTGTCGATGAATCCCTGCACACCGGCACCGCCGCAATATATATAGATTTCCTTTCCGGCTTTCACCAGGTCACGGCAATATATTTCCAGCGCAGCCCACGGTCCCTGATTATTGTTCCCTGCCTGCGGGATCATGTTCGTCATGTAAAAGGTTGCGGAATTATCCTCTGCGCCGGCCGTCCGGTCCCCCGAAGGACACATATGTCCGCGGTCGTATCCGCTCTTCCGGTAACTTTTTTCATTCACGTGATACCAATGTTCCGGCAATGTAGAATCCGCGCGAAAATCGTTGCTTCTCTGCAGCGCTCCAAGCCATGATGAATCGGTATGCCACGCTACCCAATTGGGGATCCCTAACAATCGATTGTAGGAATGGACATACTGCCGTTTCACCAGCAGATAATTCTGCGGAGTATTGAGATTCGCTGATGCGTGATTGGGATTCCCCATTGCAAGATGCTCGGCAAGGAACAGCGAATCGTTCTGCGCGAAGATTGATATCGAGTAACTGCACCAGCAAATTGCTGCGAACAATGCTGCGCGGACCATGCTCATTTGTTCTCTCCGTTCTCAACAGTTCTTTCATAGACAAAACATCCGGCATTCTCAGTATGATCTTCCACTAACGCATTCCATGCAACGGAACGGATCAGCCAGATGATCAAAAAATCACCAGCGGCTGCAAAAGTAAAAAGAACGGCAATGATCAGGATCCAGCCGTTGCCTGCATACAGCGAGAACGCAAACGGAAGAAATCCAAGAAGAACGGCGGGCATCACCGTCCCGAAAACGTACGCACTCTTTTTGATGGGGACAGTGCAGTGTGCATACGGCGTGAGTGTCTTCAATTGGAATCCGAACTTCATTTGTGAAAAGGAAAGTTTTCCGGCGAACATCCACGAGAATGCATGGATCAATTCGTGCACGATAATACCGACGGCAAAGATCGGAAGGAAATACCACGGCAGAAGAATGTCCCCCGCTGCTTTGATCGGTGCTCCTCCCCGAACCGCCGCAAAGATTACAACCTCAGCGACAGCAATAACAGCGAACGGAAGCGATGCCGTTTGCGCTTTGAGCATAGGAACGGAATAATCTGTTTTTTTCATTTCAGCACGGTTTTGGCGTTCTTAGCGAACTTCGCGAATAATGCTTTTTAATTCTAAAGAACGTTCAAAATATCGTCTTTTTTTTATTTTCATGCCTTCCGTTTATTTTGGCTTCTTTGGGCGGACGGGCGTTCGCCCCTATCTCGCGGATACTGTTTTTTCAAAACCGAAAAATCGCTTTTGTCTGAAATCTAACAATCTGCCGTCTGAGAGCTTCTCTCAGATCTTGACAAACCATTTCCTTGTATACATCACCCACACGACAAGATACATCACGCTTATCCAAACGATGGCGTGCATCAACGATGCGTTGAGCGGTGAGAAGAACGGCTCGAACAAATTTTGAGTCAGGATCGTTTTTATCGCCACATCCTTGAATGTTCCGTCGCTCAGCATCACGTTGAATTTCCACAATCCCATCGCGCGTCCGGCCACGCCGGAAAGAACGAACACGAAGATCGCATTCATGCCGTAGACAACAAATGGATGTGCCCATTTCTTGATCCCTTTTGCATCGATCAGGAAATAGAAGATACCGAAGATGCAGAGCGCCCAGCCGGCCATGAAGATCGTATACGAAACGGTCCAGAGACTCTTGTTGATCGGCATCCACATATCCAGGATCGCGCCGAGCAGCAGCAGGCCGGAACCGAAGACGAACATCCAAACCGATTTTTCGGTCTTGTCATGAGGTGATTGGCGCAGATAATCGCCCGTAATGGCACCGATCAGCGACGATGCAATCGCAGGAAGCGTACTGAACAATCCTTCCGGATCCCACGTCTTCGTTGCGCCCCACATATGTCCCGTCAGGAATATGGAGTCGATATACGCCGCAAAATTTCTCCCTTTCTCGAACAATCCCGCACCGAACTCCGGTACCGGATAATAGAACATGAAGAGCCAGTATGTAACGAACAATACACCGATCGCAGCGATCACGCCGCGCATGGATGTATTAAGGTAGATAACGGAGGAGATCAGATAACAGACCGCAATCCTCTGCAGCACGCCGGGAATGCGGATCGTTCCCCATTCAAAGTGATGTCCCCACAGCAGGCCGAACGGAAATCCTGCAAGAAATAATCCGAGTCCGAACATGATGGCCGAACGGCGAAGAACGCCCAAGAGTAATTTTGTATTGTTGTCTCCTTTCGATTTTCGCACCGCAAAGGAGAATGTCATGGAGACACCGACGATCCAAAGAAAGAACGGGAAGATAAAATCGGTGAATGTCCATCCGTTCCACGAGGCGTGTTCCAGCTGCGGGTAAATATTGCTCCAGGAACCGGGGTTGTTAACGAGAATCATTCCGGCGATGGTGAATCCGCGGAAAGCATCAAGTGAGACGAGTCGTTCGGATTTCATAGGTGCCTTTCGTTATTGGACGATCCACAGCGCATATCCGTGCCGCGGAAGAGTGATCGATCCATCGTTCGACGGTGTTACTTTATTTTTCGAGAGAGCGTCGACGAATTTTTTGTTCTTCATTGATGCGGGAAGTTCAAGTGTTGTTTTCTGTTCATCCTTAGAAAAATTCAGCACGGCAAGAACGGTGTTCTTTCCCTGCGTGCGGAGGAATGAATAGACCCGTTCCGGATGATCGTTCTGTACACGGAAGAATTCTCCCGTTGATAATGCAGGATTCTTCTTCCGTACCGAATAGAGTTTCGTATAGAAATCACTGTACTCTTTTCCTTTGGTCCAGTCGATCTCGAATTTTTCGAAGAGTCCGAGTTTGATGTTATTCCCGACTTCCTGTCCATTATAAAGCAGCGGTGCGCCCGGAAATGTATTCACAAGAACGGCGGCGAGTTTTGCACCTTCTGCTCCAAACTTCTCCACATCCGGCTTGTCCCACGCGTTCTCGTCGTGATTGGAACTGAAGCGGAGACGGATCGAACCTTTTGGATACGCGGCGGCTTCGCGCGAAAGAACAGTATCAAATTCCGCTACGGTCTTTTCTCCGTTCAGCACCGGGCCGATCTCGCCGTACAGATTCCAAGAGTATGTCAGGTCGAATGCCTTCACGTGATGTTCGGGATATTGTCCTTCGGCGAGCATCATCACCGGTTTGATGGAGTCGAGTGCGGCACGCGCTTCATTCCAAAAATCGGTCGGCACCATTTCGGCTACATCGCAGCGGAATCCATCCAGACCGATATCGCGCACCCAGTATTTGAGCATCTCGATCATATAATACCGCAGATCGCCGTTGGAATAATTCAGGTCCACCACATCGGACCAGTCCGCTACCGGCGGGACAAATTTTCCCGTAGAGTCTTTCGTGAACCATTCGGGATGTTCCTTGAACATCCGGCTGTCCCACGATGTGTGATTTGCTACGAGATCGATCACGATCTTGAATCCCAGATCATGCGATCTTTTTACCAATCGTTTGAAGTCCTGCAGTGTGCCGAATTCCGGATTGATGCCGTAATAATCTTTAATGGAATACGGCGAACCGAGCGAACCTTTCCGCTGCTCAATTCCCACCGGATGGATCGGCATCAGCCACAATGTTGTGACACCAAGCTTTTTCAATGCAGGTAGTTTCTTTTCAATGCCGGCAAAATTTCCTTCTTTGGAAAATGCACGGGGATAGATCTCGTAAATGATACCGTTCTTCACCCACGCTTCGGAATGGCGTGCGGTTTCAGCGGAATACGGCGACGGACGTTGTGCGCAAAGAATTGTAATGGTGCAGAGAAAGAGAATGATTTTTTTCATAATTGAATGGTTAAGATGATATGCCGTGGTTGGACGGAGAAAAGTAACGAAAGAATTTCCCCAATGCAATCACAGACAATTGTCAATGTTCGTCCCCGCCTCGTTTTCATCGTTCACTCTATAATGGAATAATCGTATATTAAACAGATTACCGATTCAACTGTCCAAATTGAACATTACTGTATCATCTATGATCAAAACAACATCGATTCTTCTCATCACTGCACTAAGCATACTGCTCACCCTCACATCGTGCACGTCGAAATCGCAGGGTGAAACGCCCAAGGGCGGTTCGCAGGGCGGGCCTTTGACCGTGAATGGTATCATTGTCATACCGCAGGAACTCGATAACGTCGTCCGTTCATCGGGAAGCGTTCTCGCATCCGAATCGGTCGATCTCGTCACCGAAGCTGCGGGCAGAATAGAAAAGATCGCTTTCACCGAAGGGACACACGTAAGGAAGAACGATCTGCTCGTAAAGATCAACGATGACGATCTTCGTGCACAGTTGAAGAAGACCGAACTGCAGATCCAACTGGCATCGGATCAGGAAAAGCGGCAGAAACAGTTGTACGAGATCAACGGTATCAGCAAAGAACAATACGACATCGCTTTGAATCAGGTGAATACGCTGAAAGCGGACCGTGAGAATCTCGTCTCTTCCATCCGCAAGCGGGAGATCCGTTCTCCGTTCGACGGCATCGTCGGCCTTCGGTATATCAGTGAAGGCGGTTATGTGTCGCAGACAACGCGCATCGCCTCCATCCAGAAGATCAATCCGCTGAAGGTCGATTTCTCCATCCCTGAAAAATATGCGGACGATGTCCGCGTGGGCGATCTTGTTCAGTTCAGCAGCGACGAGACACATCTTGATTTCACCGGAAAATTATATGCCATCGAACCAAAGATCGATCCGGTCACTCGCACTTTGCAGCTGCGCGCGCGCTGCGACAACAAGAACGAAAAGATCTTCCCCGGCGCATATGTGCAGATCGAACTGCGTCTGAAGAATATCCAAAATGCGTTGATGGTCCCTTCACAATCAATTATTCCCGTCTTAAAAGGACAATCGCTCCTCGTGAAACGCCGCGGAGTTGTGGTCGCTCTTGCGGTTCAGACAGGCATCCGCACCGCATCGAATGTGCAGATCCTCAGCGGACTCAATGCGGGCGACACTGTGCTGACGACCGGACTGATGCAGGCGCGTCCCGGAACGCCGGTGAATGTAATCGTAAAATAAATATCTATTCCCATCAATCATACCACGTCGTTCCCGGATGATTCTGACGGGAATCTATAAATGGATGCCCGCCAAGAACATGCGGGCACGACAGTGTTTTTAATTCTGAAACCTGAACCTTGAAACTGTTCTTATGAGTCTTGCCTCCGTCAGCATACAGCGTCCCGTCCTTGCGATCGTCATGTCGCTGGTGATCATTTTATTCGGGATCATCAGTTTTCAATTCCTCGGCGTGCGTGAATATCCCGCCATCGATCCCCCGATCATCTCCGTCCGCACCAGTTATGTCGGCGCAAATGCGGATGTGATCGAATCGCAGATCACTGAACCGCTGGAGAAGGCGATCAACGGCATCTCCGGCGTCCGCAATATTTCTTCCAGCAGCAGTCAGGGAACGAGCAACATCACCGTTGAATTCAATCTTGATGCAAATCTCGAAGCGGCAACGAACGATGTGCGTGACAAAGTTTCCGGTACAACACGTCAGCTTCCGCAGGATATCGACTCTCCCCCCGTCGTCACCAAAAGCGATGCAAATTCCGATGCGATCATTTCTTTGACCGTACAAAGCGAGACGAAGAACATTCTGGAACTGAGCGACTTTGCGGAGAATGTGATCGCACAGAATCTTCAGACCATTCCCGGAGTCAGTTCCACACAGATCTGGGGACAAAAACGGTATGCAATGCGCATATGGATGGATCCGTCCAAATTTGCGGCATATGGACTGACCCCTCTCGATGTAAAGAATGCGCTCGGGAAGGAGAATATCGAACTTCCCTCCGGCAAGATCGCGGGAAATCAGACCGAACTGATCGTGAATACTAAAGGAAAGATGAAGACGGTCGAGGATTTCAACAATCTCATCATAAAATCCGACGGAACGAAAGTGATACGCCTGAGCGATATCGGATACGCGAATCTCGGTCCGGAGAACGAAGAAACCGTGTTAAAGATCAACGGAACACCTATGGTCGGTGTAGCGATCATCCCCCAGCCCGGAAGCAACTATGTGGAGATCGCCGATGCGTTCTTCAAACGGGTGGAACAGATCAAAAAGGACCTTCCGGCGGACTATAAACTTGATATCGCTATGGACAATACGCGCTTCATCAAGCAGTCCATCGGCGAAGTACAGGAAACGATCTTTATCGCTATTCTGCTCGTTATACTGATCATTTATCTTTTCTTCCGGGACTGGCTCATCGCATTCCGTCCCCTCATCGATATTCCCGTCTCGCTCATCGGCGCATTCTTCATTATGTATATTATGGGATACTCCATTAATGTGCTGACGCTGCTGGCTATTGTGCTTGCAACAGGTCTTGTGGTGGACGACGGCATTGTTGTCACAGAGAATATTTTCAAGAAAGTTGAACAGGGACTCCCGCCTCTTCAGGCGGCATATGCCGGTTCCAAAGAGATCTTCTTCGCGGTCATTTCCACATCCATCACTCTTGCGGCGGTATTTCTTCCCGTTATTTTCCTGCAGGGATTCGTCGGAAGGTTGTTCCGTGAATTCGGCGTGGTGATTGCCGGAGCCGTGCTCATCTCGGCATTTGTCTCTCTTTCACTTACACCAATGCTCAACGCACGTCTTATCCGCAAAGAACAGAAACACGGACGGTTCTACGAACTCACCGAACCGTTCTTTGTGAAGATGAATGAAACGTATGAACGTTTGCTTGGACAGTTCATGCGACACCGCTGGGTCGCAGCCGCGATCATTGCAGCGGCCATCTGTGCTATCATCGGCATCGGAGCAACGCTGCAATCCGAACTCTCTCCGCTGGATGACCGTTCGTTCATCCGCATTTCCGCAACCGCACCCGAAGGCGCATCATTCGAATACACCGATGCATTCATGGAAAAGCTAAGTGCGATCGTCAACGATTCTCTTCCCGAGAAAAAGATCTTTCTGACGGTAACCGCGCCCGGTTTCTCCGGCTCCGGCGCCGTCAATACCGGCACTGCACGATTGATGCTTGTGGACGGCTCCGAAAGAAAACGGTCACAGCAGGAGATCGCAGACTATCTCACGACAAAAACGCGAAAGATGACCGAAGCGCGCGTCTTCGTCCTTCAGGAACAGACTGTCTCCGCCGGCGGCGGTGGTGCACGCGTGGGACTTCCTGTGCAGTACGTATTGCAGAATCAGAATTTCGATAAACTGCGCGAGTTCGTTCCGAAATTCCAGGATGAGGTGAACAAGAGCAGCGTATTCATTGCGTCCGATGTGAATCTTAAATTCAACAAGCCTCAGCTGGACCTTTCTATCGACCGCGACAGAGCGCGCAGTCTCGGTGTCTCTGTGATCGACATCGCGCAGACGCTGCAGCTCGCATTCAGCGGTCAGCGCTTCTCGTACTTCGAGATGAACGGATTCCAGTATCAGGTGATCGGCCAGGTGAACAGGACGGATCGTGATGAACCGCTCGACCTCACATCTCTCTATGTGCGGAACAATACGGGACAACTGATCCAGTTGGACAATCTCGTCACACTGAAGGAACAGAGTGCCCCGCCGCAGTTGTATCACTTCAACAGGTTCAAAGCCGCAACGATCTCCGCGGGACTCGCTCCCGGCAAAACGATCGGCGACGGCATTGCAGAGATGGACAGGATCTCAAAATTAATTCTTGATGATTCGTTCACTACTGCACTCAGCGGACCTTCGCGCGACTACTCGGAAAGCTCTTCTAATATTTTCTTCGCGTTCATCCTCGCATTGGTGCTGATCTATCTTGTCCTTGCGGCGCAGTTTGAAAGCTTTGTCGATCCGTTCACGATTATGCTCACTGTTCCACTCGCACTTGCCGGTGCACTCATCTCGCTGTGGATCTTCGGGAAGACACTCAATATCTTCAGCGAGATCGGTATTATTATGCTTGTGGGATTGGTGACGAAGAATGGAATTCTGATCGTAGAGTTTGCCAATCAGCAGAAAGAAAAAGGATTGAAACTGATGGAAGCCGCACAGATCTCCGCTGTTGCACGCTTCCGTCCTATCCTAATGACGAGTCTCGCTACCATGCTCGGTGCGCTTCCGATCGCACTGGCTCTGGGGAACGGCGCAAAGAGCCGCGTATCTATGGGTGTTGTCGTCATCGGAGGATTGTTCTTTTCTCTCGTCCTGACACTGTTCGTTATCCCAGCGATGTATACGTTCTTTTCGAAAGAGACAAAGATGGAACCGGAGGCAACTGTAACCGATATGTAGGAACGGACGCACGTCCGTGTTTTGTCGGAGGCTAAACGGAATCCCCCTTTGAAAAATGGGGACGGGGGGATTTGCCGGTTAACTCAATCCACTCTTCAATTCTTCGCAATACACTTTGTATATCCCTTTTCACATCTTCATCTGCAATGCGCATCACGGTTAATCCCATATTGCGCATTGCTGCATCCCGATCGGCATCATATTGTTCCTTTCCCCGATGACTGTTTCCGTCGATCTCGATCACCAAATGTAATTGCTTACAATAAAAATCCGCAATAAAATTCCCCAACGGTTTTTGTCTGTTAAATTGAAAATTCTTCATCTTTCTTGCACGTAACTGCATCCACAAAAGCACTTCGGAAAGAGTGGACATGTTGCGTAAATTGCGTGAGAATTGCCGGAGGTTTTTATTGTAGGAAATAAACGGTTGTTTCGTTTTCATATCCCCCTGCGTCCAGATACATCGGGACGCTTTCCCCTTACTAAAGGGGGATCCGGTTCGCGTAATTGCGTTTTCGCGGGCTCCGCCCGCGCGTAAACGATTCAAATTATGCGGTGGAACATTGAATTACCATAAAATTCTCTTGCCCTTTAAAATGCAAAACGCGGACCGTGATCCGCGTTTGTTATTGTGCGGACTTGCGTCCGCACCTACATTTATTATTATGCTCTTACGTCCGTCGTCGCGGGGGTCGGCGTGTGTTGCTCCTCCGGTGTGAATCGCGACGATCGTCCTTATCCTTTTTCACTTCGTGGCGCGGAAAGACTTCCGGTACGGGGGCAAGCAGCGTTTCATCGGGATAGATGCATTCAATCGTCCGTTTCATATACTCTTCTAATTTCGGGATCTCATATGAATCCTCCTCGTCCGCAAAACTGATTGCGATACCGGTCGCTCCTGCGCGGCCCGTACGACCGATGCGATGGACGAACTCTTCGGCATCCTGCGGAAGATTGTAATTGATCACGTGCGAGATCGCGTCCACATGCAGTCCGCGGGACGCAACATCGGTTGCGACGAGTACGCGGACCTTTCCTTCGCGGAAATTCTCCAGCCGTTT
>CAIVNT010000422.1 GCA_903907305.1 uncultured Ignavibacteriota bacterium | reverse complement strand
GGTCTTCAATATTCCGGAAGGGACGATCGCCACACAACTTCACCGCGGGAAAGAATCATTACGCAAGCATCTTGGAAGAATGGAACGGGAGTCATTATGAACACGGGGAGATCAATTGACGTTCTCTTACAAACGATCGTCACCATCGAAGAATTGGATGCACTGTGTTCTTCGGGGACATTGACCGCTGAAGAAGAACGCATCGTTCGCGCACATATCGATGTTATCACGGCACTTCAAACACTTCCGCGAGAATATGTTCCGGTGTCATTGAAACAATCCTTATATCAATTGGAAAAAGACAATGAATACTCCCGTGCTCATAAAAATATTTTCCGCACATCCCTTCAATTCGCACCGTATGCACTCATCTCACTGTTGGGATTCCTGTTGCTGTCCGCAGGCATCACAAATACGTTCGTACTTGTGTCGCAGACCCTCTTCCTCTGTATTCTCTTCGGCGCCGTCTTCTATACAATGTTCAAATCGAAGATCTTCCGTATATAAACGAATAAGGGAGCATTACTGCTCCCTTATGCTTTGGAATCACTTCAATTCTCAGCTCACCGCGGCAGATATTTTTTGATCACCGCAATCAGTTCCGCAGGGTCGGTCGGCTTCACAAGATACTCGGTCACGCCGATCCGTTTCGCATGGTCCTTGAATTCTTTCTGGATGAATGCGGACATGATCAGGAACGGCATGTGGAGTCCTTTCGTACGGATGTTCGTGAATACATCCATCCCGGTCGGTTTCCCGATACCGAAATTCACATCGCAGATGACGAGTGCCGGTTTTCTTTCCGTGATGAGTTTCACGGCTCCTTCTGGTGTGTCAGCAGTAGCACACTCAAATCCGTTCTCTTCCAGCACACTTCTTGTTAAAAATAACTGTGTCTCATTGTCATCGGCAACAACGATGAGTTTTTTGCCGACCGCTGTTTTCGGTACGGGTTCCACTTTTTTCGCCGCCGGTTTTTTTTCGGGTGTTTCGATCGGCATCTGCGGCTGCTGTTTCAGTTTTTCCGAGCGCGTCATCACGCTCGGCGGCTCGGCCTGCGGCGTACCCTCCTGAGGTTTCGTTTGAACAGTTTGTTTTACAGAGGATGATTTTTTTGGAGCAGCGGCAAGTTTTTGCTGGATGATCACCTTGTCGTCGTCGGAAATGTGATATTGTTTCCGGAGATCGCCCATGAATGTGATCCCCTTCTTCTCCCGCTCCTTCACTTTTTTAATGTACGCGTTGATGCGGATCTCATCTTCGATCTTCCGGTACTCTTCCTCCGTCATTCCCAGATTGTGGACAAGGGCTTCCACCTGGGTATGGACCGTGCTGGTAATAATCCCTGCTTCGAACGCTTCTTCCAATAATGATATTAATTCTTCACGCATACATAATTGTCCGGTAGTAATAGATGGACGGGAACGTCCGTTCCGCGTCCGGGGTTTTCGGTCAGATGCCCTTGGCGTATTTTTTGATTACGGAACGCATGATGCTCAGATTTGCACCGTTGGAATCAGCAACAACGTAGAATAACGCCTTCCCTGTTTTGGAGAGCGTCATGAAGTGGACCTGTGAGTCGAGTGTGACGAAAATATCCTTGATCGAATCAGTCAACC
This sequence comes from uncultured Ignavibacteriota bacterium, assembly GCA_903907305.1. Classification (GTDB taxonomy): domain Bacteria; phylum Bacteroidota; class Ignavibacteria; order UBA10030; family UBA8401; genus UBA8401. The sequence goes on along the minus strand of CAIVNT010000422.1, from coordinate 129 downwards.
GAAGTGCCCTGATCGTTTCCTGCTGTGCTTTGATCACTTCGATCATATTTGCTGACGCAACATCGGGATCGAAATCTTTTCGAGTACTGTATGTATCCATCGCCAACGAATCTGTAATATCCACAACTC
>CAIVNT010000421.1 GCA_903907305.1 uncultured Ignavibacteriota bacterium | reverse complement strand
TGATATTCCAAGTTTTTTTCATTGTTTGTTCTCCGTTATTTCTCTCTGCCGCTGGTGCGGCTCAGTTGTTTAGTAGTTTCATTAAAAAGTATCGAACAGTTGTCGCACAATTCCCCTTTTTTCATATCCACCTGCTGAAGAGCATTTGATAAGGACATTGCGCACAGCGGATCCTGACAATGGATCAATCCGAATGTATGGCCGAGTTCATGCACTGCCTCTTTCACGACACGGCGGATGAATAATTCATTATTGTTCGGCAGTCTGTAGAACAATGGATGCAATCGTGCAAGCGAAATCACGGCGGCCGGTCCATTCAATTGTGCATGACCGAACACGAAACTCAGCATGGGAATGTACAGATCCTGATTGGTCACCCCCAACACACGCACCGCATCTTTCGGAACCCGCCCGAGAATATCTTTCAGCAGCAATGCGGAATTACATTGATTCAATGTTGTGTTCAAAGCGAACATCGGTTCCGGCACATGCTCCAATCGCTTCATATCATATCCAAAGACCTTCCAGCAGGATTCCTCAAGCGCTGTTAACACTAATTCGTCTATCGTGCCAAACGGCGATACGTAGATCGTTTTCACGAAATTGTTCCTGCTGGTGAGTGCGAATTCTGTGCAGCGTGCGTAGTTTCATCAAACGGGATAGAAACTGTAAATGTCGTCCCCACTGCAATATCGCTTTTTACATCAATATCCCCTTTGTGCGCTTCTATGATTCCAAAGACAACAGCCAGTCCTAATCCCACCCCTTTTCCTTCTCCTTTAGTCGTGAAGAACGGATTGAATATCTGCGACAGATTCTCCTCAGGAATTCCGTCACCATTATCCGAAACGATGAACTGCAATTGATCTCCTGCAGCATTGACCCTCGTGGTCACGGTGACCGTGCCGTTCATTTTTCCCTGCGATGCTTCGGTCGCGTTCATAATGAGATTGATCACCACTTGCTGCATCTGCGAGCCGTCGCAATGGACCGATGGAAGATCCTTCGACAATTCCATTTTAATGAAAACACCGGCGAGTTTGATCTTATGCTCAAGTAAATGGAGTGTGGTTGTGAGCATCGTATTGAAATCGATCTTTGCGCGGAATGGTTTTGCACGCCGGGAAAATGCGAGCAGATCCTGCACGATCCTGCCGATGCGTGCAGTTTCGTTGACAACCTGTGTGAGATATTTCCGGAATTCTTCCACACGCTCTTTCGGTACACCTTCGTCTTTCATGATGCGCTGCATGAGCATGGCAAGATTCAAGACGCCGGAGACAGGATTATTGATCTCATGTGCAACGCTGGCGGATAATTGCCCTAACGAAGCGAGACGGTCGCTATGCAGAAGTTTTTGGTGTGCCACTTTCAATTGTTCCGTCCGTTCAAGGATCTTCTTTTCGAGTCCGCTCGTGAATTGATTCAATTCATCGAGTGCTTCCTTCAAACGGATCCTCATGATATCGAATGACCGGGCAAGTTCACCGAGTTCTTCGCTCGATTCAATGGTGATAGGATTATCGAGCTGCATTGCACTGACCTCGTGGGTTCCGGCGATCAGATGTTGAATGGGAGCATCAATATAATGTCCGGTGAAATAATAAATGAAAAGACTCATAATGATGACGATGGAAAAAGAGATCAGCACAACACGGAACTGAAGCTGTCGTAATTGTGTGTCCACCGTGTCAAGGGTCATTGATACGTCCAAAACACCAAGCACACTTTGCTGAACCGGATGAGCATGACAGTCCGCTTCGTAACATGACCGTTCGTTATAGATTGGAGTGATCATTGAAAGCGTTCTATGTGTTTCAGAAGTTTTATATACACGGGCGCGTGTCGGAACATCAACTTTTACCAGCGGCTGTTCAGCGGAATGGCACATAAAACACGATTCAGCTG
>CAIVNT010000420.1 GCA_903907305.1 uncultured Ignavibacteriota bacterium | reverse complement strand
ACAAAGAGCACAAAGAAGGAATGTAGGACCGCCTTGCAGGCGGTCCAAAAATAATGGAACACACCCGCCACAAAGACGGATCGGCACGGATGAGAGAATGGAAAGAACAAAAACGGATCACACAAAGGCACGAAGAAGAAATGTAGGTCCAGATGCCGATGCGCATTGATAGCACACGGAAAGAGCGGAAAGAATGCCTGCCCCGACGACCTGCCGCCTTTGGCGGGATGTCGGGGGAGCGGCACGGATGAGAATATATAATGAACGCGGAGGTGCGGAGACGCTGAGAGATTTTAATTAAAGCCTTGACAAGGCTTCGCTCTTGAATTTCGCGCGAAGAAGGGGGATATTGCATTCATGAAAAAATACCTCTACGAACATCGCAGTCAGCCGCTTCTCTCCATCGAAGCGTATATCAAACGGATCATCTATTCCGCCATGCTCGGGGTAATTCTGATCATCATTTCCCTTGCTGTAGGGATGTCCGGTTATCACTATCTGGAAGGATTGGCGTGGATCGATGCATTCGCAAATGCTTCCATGATCCTTTCCGGGATGGGTCCACTCGCCATACCTCAGACCGACGCGGGGAAGATCTTTGCAGGACTCTACGCGTTGTACAGCGGACTCGCTGTGCTGATCATTGCCGGTATCATCTTCGCTCCTGCGGTGCACAGATTCCTGCACCGGTTCCATTTGGAATCCGAGAAAGACTAGTAGCGGAAGAACAATAGAACACGCCCGCCTGAACGACGTAGTCGGGCAGGGATTCGACGGGAAAAGATTGATCAACACGGATGAGTTGTTAAAAAAAACAAACCACAAAGGCACAAAGAGCACGAAGAAGAAATGTAGGACAGCCTGCCAGGCGGTCCGCTGTAAATAAAACACGCCCGCTCGAAGAGTCGATCTACGATCTCGTAGGGAGTTTTTGACCTGACCGACGATACGAATAATAGGTCTGTCGGGCAGGGATACAACAGAAAAAAACGGATTGGCGCGGAGGAGTGGGGAAAAAGATCAAAACAATCTCTCGCAAAGACGCAAAGGTAAAATGTAGGTCCGGACCGGCTGTCGATGCGCAGAAATACTAGTGCGGTAAGCCGTTCATTTAACTCGAACGGTTCACTTGCCAAACTAAAGCGTTGTCAAGATTCCTTCTTATGAACTCAATCTTGACAAGGCTTCGGTGTTCTTCTAAAAACAAAAGGGACGGTCATTCGACCGCCCCTTTTTTTTCTCTCTACGGCTATACGCCTTTGCGAGAGATTATTATTTCATCAGCGACATCTTTCGCACTTCGTTGCGCGAAGCTGAACGCAATGAATAGAAATATGTTCCGCTCGAAAGATTCTTTCCGTCGAAGTTCAGCGTGTAGAGATGATCTGCATTCGCAACATCGTTGAACAGTGTTGCAACAACCTGTCCCAATGCGTTGTAGACCGACACGTTCACGTGTTCCGCATTCTTCATAGCGAACGAGATATTCGTGTTCGGGTTGAAGGGATTCGGGAAATTCTGGCTCAGCTGGTAATCCGCCGCAGTCACTGCTGCCGCTGCATTCACAAAATAGCTGTAGCTGAACTTGCCGTCACGATCGATCTGTTTCAGACGGTATGAGACGGTTCCTTTTGCAGATGCATCGGTGTAATTGTAGGACTTCGGCGCGTTGCTGGTACCGTTCCCTTCTACATATCCGACTTTCACCCAATTCAACTCTGACCTCTGATCTCTGACTTCTGATCTCTGAATTTCAAATCCCGCATTATTCACTTCTGTTGCGGTCTTCCACGCGAGCTCAATACCGCGGCCTGCTGCCGTTGCGGTGAAGGAGACGAGTTCTACGGGAAGCGGACTTGTATTATCGGAAATTGTATACACGCCGAATGATGTCTGTCCGGTCAATGCAACAGAACGAGAAGAATAATCTCCCGAGGAAACCTGCGACCAGGTGGATCCGCTGTTTGTACTTTTCCAGACAACACCGCCCGTAAGCGTTTTGCTGTTATCATCGCTGGAGATCCATGTTACAGTTACATCTCTACCCGCCGTCGGCGGATTTGTTGATGCAACCGTATATTTGCGGGAGATACCGCTGTTCGCGCTAACAGTGACAATACCGGATGAACCCGTTACACGTGTAACAGTAACTTCACCGAGGTCATCGGTGCCGGCCGCGAGCGACAGTCCTAAACCCGCCATCGTTGATGCAGCGGTTCCAACAGCAGATTTACTGGATGAAATGGTGCCGATGACATAGTGACCAACACCTTCAGTAAGTACAGAAGAACCCGAACTATTGTATAATGTTATGGTATTCGAATTGGTCGTCATATTCCCGCTTGTGGTTGTAATGCCTCCACCGCTTGTGTTACCGGCAACAACATTTGTAGTGCCGCCTGTTGTAGACAAAACAACACCGGCTGAGTTTGTCACTGTTAATCTGAAGATATCTAACGAACAATTATTTCCCGTTATTGTCTGTACACTTGATCCGTTACAATTCACAGTCATACGGCCGGTTGGTGTTGCGTTAAACGTAGAACTATTTTGCAACGTGATGTTGCCGGCAATATTCAATGTTGTAAACGCACTGGTGGTTGCACCATCAACGTTTGTCACTCCGTCAATAACAAGATTACCCGTAATTGTTGTTGTGCCATGATCAAACAATTTTGTCCCACCAGTCAACGTTAAATTCCCAAATGTCATTACGGCTACGGTTGCTGTTGAACTTTGTGCATAATTCACTGTGCTCGATGCATTCACTGTGCCGTATGTATGAGCCACAGTAGCGTTTTGGAGTTTTAATGTGGAATTTGCAGCAAGATCGATAGTTCCAGTGACAGTCATTGCATCCGGGATGGTAAAGTTCACTGCGGTTGAACCGTCGCCAAGTACGATTTTCGATCCAGTACCCGACACGATCCAGTTTGCCGCTATGGTCGGTGTTGAATTATTGCGGATGTTGAAAACCTGATAATTACTCGTAAAATCAGATGGATGTGATCCGTTCCCATCAGTAGACGTACCCCATGTTGCCGGCACATCAAGATCTCCGCTCCCCAATGAATAATAATTTGTTACACCATTACCAGAAACTGCAATATTTCTTGTGGTTGCACCGGTGCTTGTTGCAGTGATGTTAGCGCTGAATGTTCCGCTCGAACCGGGGGTAAACCGTGCATCGATCGTCGTCAATGAAACTGTTCCTGAAGATTGGGTCAACGTGATTGGTGTTGTAGCAAATGCATTGGCTCCCGTTCTGATCTCAAATCCCGTCGGAGGTGTAACAACGATATTAGCGGAAAGATTTGCACCTTCAACGGTAAAACTGACCGAGGATGATGAAGATCCAACAGTAATATCACCGAACGATGTAAGCGAAGTGGTAGATGCTGTGATTGACGCACTCGCTGCCGGCGTTCCTCCCGTCACAACATTGTCAACCCCCAAACCATCTCTGCTTCCCGCGGCAGTTCCAACTTCATACGTGATCCAACGGATCTGGACTACAGGTTGATTATTGCAGCCCGAGGGAAGAGTAACACTAATATTCGTGATCGTTCCGTTGACATTTGTCCCGCCAGAATAATCCGTTCCCGATACAGTTGTCCATGATCCGGATGTTCCTACTCTATACTGAAGTGACATTCCTGAAACACGGCTCGCTGCTTGGTTAATCATTTCTACATCGTATGCTACCGTAACATCATTATATCCTGATGTATTCAATGCGGCGACTAAAATATCAGAACCATTAGAAACATTGGAACTCACCTGTATATACGGTCTGCTATTTGTCGGTGTTCCGGCTGGAGTGTTGTAATTATAGACGGAAGCACCACTACTTTGAACGGTTGACGCAGCTACAATAGGAGCATCCACTGTCGGCGCGGAAGCTTCAGCCAACACTTTGGTACTTTTGTACGGGTTCAACCATGCTCCAAAACCGCTTGGCAAAGTGGTGCCCGCTGCCATACCATTGAAATTTTCAGTAAACGGAATCGCTCGTGCCGATGGATTTGTTTGTCCGAGGACAATGCTTGTAAATAATGCCATTAGCGAAACAATCAATCCGTAGCGCACTGTTCTCATTCTAGTTCCCCTTCTATAAGTGATATAGCGTAGTTGAATTTCTTGCACCAAATTACTGCGATTTGGAGTTTTTTACAAGTTAAAAAATTATGAATTCTGAGTCATCCATCCGTTTATTCGTTCCGTCCACGCTCACACAAAGACACAAAGAAATATAGGATGAAATGAGATCTCACCGATACTCCGGGGAAGGATCAACGCAAGGCCGCGCAAAAAAAATCCCCTGTCCGGCCGATTGCCGAACAAGGGATCGTTGAGGTAATTGGCAAGTGATACTTGTTCCTACTATTTCATCAACGACATCTTCCTCACTTCATTCCTTGAGGCGGAACGGAGTGAATAGAAGTACGTACCGCTCGACAGGTTTGCACCGTTGAAGCTGAGCGAGTAGAACTGGTCCGCATTCGCAGTTTCGTTGAACAATACTGAAACGGACTGTCCCAGCGCGTTATAGACGGAGACATTCACATGCTCCGCATTCTTCACGGCAAAGGTGATGGTCGTATTCGGGTTGAACGGATTCGGATAGTTTTGGCTCAGCCGGTAATCCGCCGCCGTCAGTCCGACCGCTGCTTCCACAACATTGCTGTATTCGAATTTTCCGTCCCGATCTACCTGCTTCAGCCGGTACGAATATCGTCCGGACTTCACTCCCCTGTCGCTGAATGAATATTCCTTCGGCAAATTGGACGTACCGCTTCCTTCCACAAACCCGATCCTGCTCCAATTATCCATTGTTCTTCGTTCTATTTCAAATCCACGGTTGTTCACTTCGGTTGCGGTCCTCCACGCAAGTTCAACTCCGCGTGCTGAAGCCGACGCGGTGAACGAAACGATTTCAACAGGAAGATTTCCGCCGTCAATGGAGAAATCATCGATCGCAAGACCGTCATCACTTGCGGTGATGTTCACATCGGTCCACCGGATCCAGAAAGTACCGCTCACGGGAATGGAAAGTCCGGTAATGGTTGCGGTGATCGTTGTCTGGTTGGCAGCATTCTCGCCGTCAAGACTGACAGCGGATGCGGTCGTGCTGACGCTGCGCAGATATAACACCGGATATTTCGTCCATGTGCCGGTAGTCAGACTCGACGCATCAGTACTCAATTCGAACAACAGTGTATCGGAAGTTCCCGAACCGCCGCGTCTCCACTGCTTCCCTTTATAGGTGATGGGGAGCTGTGATACGACGAATCCTGCGTTGTTCACAAACGCGGCACCGAAGGACGAAAGAAGAGTTCCCGACGCAAGTGAGCCGAGCGAACGTTCCGATGCGCTGGTGGCTCCATAGCTGTACGTATTTCCTGATGTGGCTACGCCGTTATCCAAACCATAGGTGGCGTTAGCATTCGTTCCGGATTCATTGAAGGTCCATCCCGAAGGCATTGCACTTCCGGTGGTTCCCGTGGAAGCCAGCGTGTTAAAATTCTGAGTGTATCCTCCGGTCGTAAGACTGATCGGATCGAGCGAGGATGTGGTGGTATTACCAATCCCGCCCGTTGCCATATAATTGCTCGTGTTCCCTGTGCCGTTGTATTCAAAGATCTGGAAATAATAAGTTGTTCCTGCTACAAGTCCCGTCACGGTTACTGTTGAACCGTTCCCCTGATAGACAAGCCGGTTACTCACATTTCCTCCCGGGTTCGCTGCCGTAGGAAGATCAGCACTTGCTCCGATGTAGGTCACCGAATCGACCGGAACAAAATCCGGCACACTCAATGAACGGACGATCAGCAGACGGTCCGCACCGTTGCCGCCCGAAAAATTCACCACGGCGGTCGTACCTGTCTTTGTTCCAAACGTTATGGCCGATGCAACGGTCGGCTCAGCTTCTACGGCAACGCCTTTAATGCTGACGGTCTGCGTTGTTGTTCCGTGCGATGCAATGGAGATGCTGCCGCTGTCCGAACCGTGTGCTGTTGCGGGTTTATACCGAACATAGATAGTCGTGGAACTGACCGTCCCCGATGAATGCGTAAGTGTGATCGGGTTCTGGGCGGAGAATGAGCCGCCTGTGGTCTTCGATATCTCAAAATTGGACGGTGGCGTCAGCGTGATATTCCCGGTCAGATT
>CAIVNT010000419.1 GCA_903907305.1 uncultured Ignavibacteriota bacterium | reverse complement strand
TTATTGTCTTTCCATTCATATGGGTAACGATGGAGTGGTTATATGCATTGGGCGAGTTGGCATTTCCCTGGCTAACCCTTGGAAATACTCAAACGTATCAGCTTGCCAAGATTCAATTTGCCGATATCACAGGTGTTTATGGAATATCCTTTTGGCTGCTCTGTATAAATATCCTTGTATATTTTCTTGTGAGAGTAATTCAGTCAGGTATCACGAATAATAAGCGTTATTATTTGGCGGCAGCGATTGTTGTGACTTATCTTCTGCCGAACTTGTATCGTCCTACAGAGGATTCATTTCACAATCCTAAAAACAAGAAGATTACAGTGGGGATTATACAGCCCAATATCGATCCTTGGAGTAAGTGGGTAGGTGCAAATTCGTTTTTAAGTCGTTGGACACAATCTGAGCATTATCTTGAGCTTATAGGGAAACATATAAACAAAAATACTGATCTTGTTGTTCTTCCTGAGTCGGCAATCTTACTGAACCTACCGGCCTATTACGAGCAGATGTCAGAGTTCAGAAAAGTGATCGATAGTTTAGATGTTTCAATTATTTCAGGGTACGTCAGGATCCAATACTATGAACCTGAGATTGCACCGCCGACAAGCAGCGCAATCAAGGGGACGGATGTCCGGTATGATTCCTTTAATTCAATAATGTATGTTGAACCGAAGAATGCTGTTGTTCAAACCTACAGCAAAATGCGTCTCGTCCCATTTGCTGAACGTATTCCCTATGCGGATAAGGTCTCTTTTTTGATCGAGCCACTCCGTTGGGGCGTTGGAATCAGTAACTGGGGACTTGCTAAGGACAGTACAGTATTTATCAGCTCGGCATTTGGCGTCAAGTTCCTTGCGATGGTTTGTTATGAATCGATCTTTCCTGAATTTGTTTCCCAATTTGTTGATAAAGGTGCAGAATTTCTTGTCTTTACTACAAATGACAGCTGGTGGGGGAACACGTCCGGAGCCCGACAACATAATCAATATTCAATTCTTCGGGCAGTTGAGAACAGACGATGGGTGGTCCGTTGCGCTAATGGAGGAATATCCTCATTCGTTGATCCAATGGGAAAAATGTATGATCAGACGAATATGTATACAGAAGCGTATATTGAACATTCGATAGAGCCGTTACAACAGAAGACTTTTTATTCGCGGCATGGCGATTTGTTTGCTCGTATCTGCGCAAGCATTACAGTGCTAATTTTATTGTTTTCAATGATTTATGGATTTTACAGAAAGTAATTATGAGTCAACAATTTATCGATCTTCGAAGTGATACAGTTACCAGACCGAGCAAAGCAATGCGTGAAGCAATGGCATCCGCTGAGGTAGGGGATGATGTATTTGGTGAGGATCCAACCGTCAATGAATTACAGGAGACTGTTGCACTGTTATTGGGAAAAGAAAAAGCGTTGTTTGTCCCAAGCGGCTGCATGAGTAACCAACTCGCACTCAAAGCGCATACCAATGCCGGTGACGAAGTGATTATGGAGCAGGACGCTCATATGTTCAATTATGAGACTGCTGCACCGGCAATCATGTCGTCAGTCCAGGTTAAGACAATACCAGGAATTCGCGGAATATTTAAGGCCGAGGAACTGCCGCCTCATATTCGCCCGGACCTGTACTATATGCCGAAAACAAAAGTGATTTGTGTCGAAAATACTCATAACCGAGCCGGGGGAACGATATTTCCTTTGGATGAGATCAAAAAATTATCCGCATTTTGTAAGGAGCACGGGATAGTCTTCCATTTAGACGGTGCCCGGCTCTGGAATGCTTCCGTTGCGACCGGAATTCCGATGAACGAATGGGCACAGTATTTTGATTCGGTCTCTGTCTGTTTTTCGAAAGGATTAGGAGCACCGGTCGGCTCAGCGATCTGCGGAACAACAGAATTTGTTACGAAGGCGCATAAATGGAGAAAAGTGTTCGGCGGCGGAATGAGGCAGTCTGGGATCATCGCAGCCGGAGCATTGTATGCTGTGAAGAATAATATCGAGCGGCTGAAAGAGGACCACGAGAAAGCAAAATATTTTGCGCAGGAGCTTTCAACGATCCGTTCTTTCACTGTAGACCTGGAAAGTGTTCAAACAAATATTGTTCTGGCAGATGTTCAGAAATCCGGTAAGACCCCGAACGAAGTGATCGCTGCAATGAAAGAGCATGGCGTTCTGATCTCGGGCGGAACATTCACAAAATTCCGAGCGCTGATGCATTTGGATGTATCGATGGATCAGGTGCGTTATGCTGCGGAAAAATTCAAACAGGTGTTCAATTAATGGAACGTATCTTTGACCTTGCAAAATTCAGACATGCTCATGTCGTAACGGTTCGAAATTACGAGATCGACTGGCAGGGAATAGTGCACAATGGGAATTATCTGTTATATTTTGAGATCGCACGTGTGGAATACTTCAAAGCGATCGGTATGAAAGTGGATGAACGATCGATCACAGGGGCCACGCGGATCGTTATTGTAAGGAATGAATTGGATCACTTTGCCTCTGCTACCTTCGATGATTCATTGAAGATCTATACCCGTGTAACAGCCGTGAAGAATTCGAGCATTTTGTGTGAAGCGGTAATGATGCATGTTCAGAAAAATATTCCTGTTGCGAAGAATGTTGCGGTCATGGTTTGGACGGATCCTAAAACCGCACGATCGACTCCCG
>CAIVNT010000418.1 GCA_903907305.1 uncultured Ignavibacteriota bacterium | reverse complement strand
TTCGATGCGGCTGCAGGGACGCCGGTATTCGGCGTTGATATGAAATTGTTCTCTTTTGGGACAGTAAAACTCGTAACATGGAAAGATACAGTCGTAACGATCTCGAACACGGGAACCGACACGCTGAAGATCTCTACCATCAAATCGAGTAAAACGTACTTCACTGTACGTCCCACACTTTTGACGATCCCTCCCGGAGAAAGCAGAACGGATACGATACGATTCACGGCGGACTCGATCGGAACAAGAAGCGCATTGATCATCTTCACGAGCAATGGCGTGCCGACTGCGGATACTGTGAAAGTGAACGGTTTCGGTGCCGGAACTCCCAAGTTGGTGATGAGCCGCCTCAGTATTAGTTTTGTTTCCACAAAATTGGGTATTTCCTCGCGCGATACTGTGAAGATACAGAACAAAGGGACTGATACACTTAAGGTTACCAATATTGTCCCGACGAATGACGCCTACTCAGCTACCAGAAGTGTGGTGACCATCGCTCCGGGCAAACTCATTACGGATACGATATGGTACCGGCCGACGGTGATCGGCACCAATCCCGGAAAACTCCTCATAGAAAGTAACGATCCGACAACTCCTGATACCGTGAGTGTGACCGGTTTCGCTACCGGCGTGCCGGTCTTCGTGAGTGATGCAAAAATATTTTCGGTTGGTCCGGTAAAACTTACGGCATGGAAAGATACTGTAATTACCATCACAAACACCGGCACCGATACACTAAAGATCAAGACCGTTACTTCGAACAAAACATATTTCACCGCACGGCCAACGCTTTTGACGATACCGCCGGGAATGAGTAAGACGGATACGCTCCGCTTTACAGCGGATTCTATCGGAGTGCGAAGCGCGAATATCCTCTATGCAAGCAACGATGCGACCACTCCCGACACAATTAAGATCAGCGGTTTCGGTATAGGAACTCCCAAACTTGTGATGAGCCGTATCAGTATGACTTTTGGGACAACGAAACTGACACAGACAACACGCGACACGGTAAAAATACAGAACAAGGGGACCGATACGCTGAAGGTGACGGACATTATTTCGTCCGACGGTGTATATTCGGTAAGCAGAACGGTGATGAGCATTGCGCCGGGGAAAACATTCACCGACACAGTATTGTTCACGCCGTCCGTGATCGGCACATCGTCCGGAAAAATATTCATTGAAAGCAACGATCTCTCAACACCCGATACCGTCAGTGTTACAGGATTCGCTGCGGGAATGCCAGTCTTCAGTGCTGATGTAAGCACACTCTCTGCAGGGACTGTAAAGATCGGATCCTGGAAAGATACAATCCTCACTATCACCAACGTGGGATCGGATACTCTCAAAATAAAGACGGTCACATCGAACAAGAGTTATTTTTCCGCTCGTCCTGCTTTCCTGACCATTGCTCCGGGAACAAGTAAAACCGATACGATCCGTTTTACTCCCGATTCGATCGGAACGCGAAATGCCATCATCATCTTTACCAGTAATGATGCAGCGGCCGCCGATACTATCCCGATCAGCGGATTCGGGAGAGGAACACCAAGACTGGTGATGAGCCGCGCGAGTATTACGCTCGCGATGACAAAACTGACGCAGACAACTCGGGACACGATCAAACTTCAGAACAAAGGGACCGATACTCTGAAGATCTCGACTATTCTCACAACGGATGAAGCATTTGCGATACGGGACAAAATAATTGAGATCCCGCCGAATGGATCTATTACCGATACGATTACTTTTACACCGTCCGTGATAGGAACGACCGCTGGTAAACTGATCATTGCCAGTAATGGCGCATCGGTTTCCGATACGGTGAATGTATCGGGATTTGCTTCCGGAATGCCTGCGTTTCTTGCTGACAATCGAACGATCTCCTCGGGATATGTGAAACTTGGGGCGTGGTCCGATACCGTTCTTACGATAGCGAATCAGGGAAGCGACACACTGAAGATCAAAAGTATCACTTCCGGAAAGAGTTATTTCACAGCCCGACCTTCGGTCCTGACGATCGCTCCCGGCTCGAGCAAAACGGATACGATCCGCTTCACGGCGGATTCTATCGGGAAGCGGAGTGCAACGTTCATTTTCACGAGCAATGCAGCGATCACAGCAGACACTGTATTAGTGAGCGGATTTGGCGTGGGTACGCCGCGATTAGTGATGAGTCGTGTCAGTCTCACTATGGCGGTGACAAAATTGAATCAATCGCAGCGCGATACTGTGAAGATGTATAATAAAGGGACGGACACATTAAAAATTTCCGGTATCGGTTCCTCGAACGGTGCATTTGTTCTGAAGAATAACTCAACAGAGATACCGCCGAACGGCTCGGTGACGGATACGATCGTATTCACTCCCGCAGTGATAGGAATAACAACCGGGAAGTTCTTCATAGAAAGTAATGATGTTGCAACCTCGGACACAGTGAATGTGTCGGGGTTTGCAACGGGATACTCCGGATTTTCCGTCAGTCGAAGTTCTGTTGATGCCGGGCGGTCACTATTGAATACACTGAAGACTGATACGATGGTGTTCTTCAATAATGGAAGCGATACCTTAAAAATAACAAGTATCATCTCCGGCAATACGCAATACACCGTCCTGCCGACGAGTATGCATATCCCGCCGAACGGAATGCTGACTGACACCATCAAATTCATTCCGAAAACGATCGGACCATCCTCAGCAAATATCATCATCAGCAGCAATAGTGCAACTTCTCCCGACACAGTTATCGTGAACGGATTCGGTTACGGAATACCCAAACTGGTAATGAGCAGGATCAGCGTGACAATGGCAATATCGAAACTCTCCGCCACGGTGAGGGATACGCTGAAACTGATGAACAAGGGGAGCGATACGCTGAAGGTCATGAACATTACTGCGTCGGACGGTGCATATTCCGTTGTTGAAACAGCGATGGAAATTCCTCCGAATAACTTTGTGATAGACACCGTGTTATTCTCGCCGGCGGTGATCGGAACAACGGCAGGGACTTTGTTCATTTCCAGTAACAATGTATCATCACCCGACACAGTACACGTTTCTGCTTTTGCTGCCGGTGTGCCGAAATTCTTCCCCGATGCACGCTCACTTTCCATTGGATCCGTAAAACTTGCTTTATGGAAAGATACGGTGCTGAGTATTTCCAACACCGGAACCGATACACTGAAAATAAAAACTATCGCGTCCAGTAAAAGTTATTTCGTTGCCCGTCCTGCATTCCTGACCATTCCTCCCGGAATGAGTAGGACCGATACAATACGGTTCACAGCGGATTCCATCGGACACCGAAGTGCGTTCATCATATTCGGCAGTAATGATCCGGCCACACCTGATACGATAACGGTGAACGGATTCGGTGTGGGAACTCCGAAATTATTATTGAGCCGAACAAATGTTGTCATGGGAACCACGAAAATGTTCCAGACATCGTTTGATACCGTGAAGATCTTCAATAAAGGGACAGACACGTTGAAGATCGCACAAGTAAGTGCATCTAGCACAGCGTACGCACTCACTCAAACGTTCAAGGAGATTCCGCCGAATGGTTCTATTATTGATACCATTTCGTTCACTCCTGTTGTGATCGGAACAACGAGCGGTAAATTGTTTATTGCAAGCAACGATGCAACATCGCCGGATACAGTGAACGTGACCGGATTTGCATCGGGGACGCCGATCTTTGATCCCGATACGCGAGCGATCTCCATCGGTAAAACACTTTTGAATACGTGGAAGGACACGATTCTTACCATTACGAATCCCGGTTCCGATACTCTCAAGATCAAGACAATCACATCGAGCAAAAGCATCTTCACGTTTCGTCCGGTGGTGCTGACCGTTGCCCCGGGAACAAGTAAAACGGATACGATACGGTTCACGGCTGATTCCATCGGTTCGCGAACTGCCATGATCATCTATTCAGGGAACGGTGCCGTTCCCTCCGATACGATTGCGGTGAACGGATTCGGTGTGGGAACTCCGAAATTATTATTGAGTCGCACAAATGTTTTGATGGGAACGACGAAATTATTTCAGACAACGTTTGATACTTTGAAGATCTTCAATAAAGGGACAGACACACTGAAAATCCCGCAATTGAGTATGTCTGACACAACCTACGCAATCAGTCAATCGTTCAACGAAATTCCCCCGAACGGATTCATTATTGACACAATTTCGTTCACCCCTTCGGTGATCGGAACGACGAGCGGCAGATTATTCATTACAAGTAATAATGCAACATCGCCGGATACCGTGAACGTGAGCGGTTTTGCCACAGGGACGCCGATCTTTGCTCCCGATACGCGAACGATCTCCTTCGGTAAAACAGTGTTGAATACGTGGACGGACACGATCTTTACCATTTCGAATCCGGGTACAGACACGCTGAAAATTAGGAGTGTCATTTCCAGCAAAAGCATTTTCACGGCGAGACCGACTGTGTTGACGATACCTCCCGGAGTGACGAAGACCGATACGATACGGTTCACGGCGGATTCCATCGGTTCCCGAACTGCGGTCATCATATTCGGAAGCAATGATCCCTCCTCGTCTGATACAATAGCGGTGAATGGATTCGGTATAGGAATTCCTAAGTTAGTAATGAGCCGCACAAATGTTGTGATGGGAACGACGAAACTCTTCCAGACGACACGCGATACGGTGAGAATAATGAACAAGGGGAGCGACACACTGAAGATGTTGGATGTTACTTCAACAAACAGTGCATATTCAGTGAACCATTTCGTCAGAGAAATAGCTCCGAACGGTTTTGTTATAGACACGATTTTGTTCACACCTTCGGTGATTGGAGCAACAAGCGGCACGATATTGTTTGCAAGCAATAACGCAGGATCGCCGGACTCGGTGAATGTCACAGGATTCTCCGTGGGGACTCCGATCTTCGACGCTGATGCACGGGTGATCTCATTCGGGACGATAAAATTGAATACCTGGAAAGACACGATTCTCACCGTCTCGAATCCGGGGACAGATACACTCAAGATCAAGAGCATCGCATCAAGCAGAAGCATCTTTACATTCCGTCCCGCAGTGCTCACTATTCCACCGGGGACAAGCAAGAGCGACACGATCCGTTTCACAGCGGATTCCATCGGCTTGCGCAGTGCGATGATCATCTTTTCAGGAAACGGTTCAGTTCCTTCCGACACGGTCATGGTGAGCGGATTCGGTACGGGGACACCGAAACTGGTGATGAGCAGCCGGAACGCCGCAATAGGAGCGACGAAGTTGAATACCACAATCTCCGACACAGTGAAGATACAGAACAAGGGGACCGATACGCTGAAGGTAACAGATTTCAGGAACTCGCATGCAGCGTTCGCGGTGACGAACAAATATTTCAACATACCGCCGAACGGAATATTCATCGACACTATCCTATTTACTCCTTCCGTGATCGGAACAACATCCGGTGAGCTGTTCATAGAAAGCAATACTGCCGCCTCACCGGATACGGTGAATGTATCCGGATTCGGCACAGGAACAGCCGTGTTCAGTCCTGAAGCAAATTCCATTTCGATAGGAACGGTGAAGCTCGGTTCGTGGAATGAGAGCATCATTCCGATCCGGAACACCGGCACGGACACGCTCAAGATCCAATCCATCACGTCGGGAAAGAGTTTCATCACCGCCCGTCCTTCGCAATTAACGATTCCGCCGGGGGAAAGCAGAAGCGACACGATCCGCTTCGCGGCGGATTCCATCGGCATTCGTACTGCACCACTGTATTTCGTCAGCAACAGTCACTCTTCGCCGGACAGTATAACGGTGAGCGGATTCAGTGTGGGAACGGCGAAATTAGTATTGAGCCGCGCGAACATCACAGCGTCCGTCACAAAATTATCACAGAACACTCGGGATACGCTGAAAGTGATGAACAGAGGGACCGACACATTGAAGATCTCCGGCATTACAACCATCGGCACCAGATGGGTGATGAAACACAGCATAATGAATATCCCGCCGAACGGTTCGGTGACGGACACGGTCATATTCACTCCCGGTGTGATCGGAACGACTGCGGCGAAATTCCTGATAGTGAGTAACGATCTCAATACACCCGAGACGGTGAATGTATCAGGCTTCGCGACGGGTGTATCGGCATTTTCCATCAGCAGGAATAATGTGGATATAGGAAATGCTCCCGTAGACTTCATCACGACCGATACGGTAACGATCAGGAATACCGGGACAGATACATTGAAGATCACTTCCGTTACGTCATCCAATACACTCTTCAGCGTTTCGCAGACCGTAATGAACATTCCTCCGGACGGAAACTTCATCGAGACGATACGGCTAGCACCGAAGGTGATCGGAGAGATGACAACGGTATTGACCATCACGAATAACAGTCCTACTCTGTCGCACAGTATCAGCGTTCACGGAATGGGGACTGGCTTGCCGGTCTATGCAGTGAGCAGAACGCAATTGAATTTCGGCGATGTGGACTTACAGTCGGTGAAGAGCGATACTATTACATTCTATAATAGGGGAAATGATACGCTGAAGATCGCGGATGTAACATCGACGAACGGGGCGTTCACACTCCGCAGGACAGCGATGTTTGTTCCGCCGAAGAGTTCCATAGTGGACACGATCGAGTTTGCACCGTCCATCATCGGTACAACGACAGGAAAACTCTTTGTGGAGAGTAACGACGCCTCCGCACTTGCACTCATAAAAGTGAGTGGGCACGGCGTGGGAGTTCCGATCCTTTCGATGAGCAGAACGGCACTGTTCCAGGGGAAGATCAAAATAGGGCAGCAACGGCGCGATACCATTTCTATCCGCAACAATGGTTCGGATACACTCAAGATCAGTTCCATTGCATCGGCAAATGTTTCGTGGAATGTTTCGAAGAAGACGCTGACTATTCCTCCGAACCAAAGTGCGGTCGACACGATCCTGTTCAATCCTGTGACCTTGGGACCGCTCGCCGGAACAGTAATTTTCTCCAGCAACACCAGAAAAATGGAAGATACGCTGTATGTGAGCGGTGCAGGGGCGGATACGAACAGTGCGATATTGCTGCTGAAAGTATCGCATGTGGAGTTCGGTAGAATGAACATTTTTCAAAAGAAGGACAGTGTTGTCACTATTGGTAACGACGGAGTTGATACGTTGCGCGTGCAGGTGACATCGACCATGCCGAGTTCCTTTACAATGGTACCGGCACAACTGATAGTGCCGCCGGGACAATTCAGGAGTGATACCATCCGCATGCGGGCCGATTCCATCGGGAAGAGGAACGGCAAACTCATCTTCAGCAGTAATGACTTGCTGGGACCGGACACAATGAGAGTGAGTGGATTTGTGACCGGTAAGCCGGCACTCGTACTGAGCAGAACGGAGCTCAACGCCGGGAATGTAGTGCTCAATACCCATAGGATCGATACCATCTCAATCCATAACAACGGCAACGATACGCTGAAGATCAGCAACATCATCTCCACAAACAGTTCATTCGTTGTAACAACGAGCGCGATGAACATTCCTCCCGGGCAAACGGTGATAGACAGCGTCATCTTCACACCAATCATGATAGGAACGACGGCAGGGAAACTCATCCTGGCGAGTAACGATCTGATATCGCAGAATAGGATCGACGTGACAGGATATTCAGCGCGGCCGGAGTTTACTGCGGATCAAATATCATTGCAGTTCGGCGCCGTCGGCAGGACCTATTCAAGAACGCTGCCGGTGAAGATCACCAACAGTTCCATCAATCTGCTCACGGTGAGTTCCATCCGCACAGCAACGGCAGAGTTCACTGCGGACAGAATCAGCGGAACAGTCGGCGCCGATACGTTAACTGTGTGCGTGACTTTCCATCCTACAACGACCGGAGCGTTCAGCGATACCTTATTCTTAGCGAATGATTCGCGCACAATAATTGAGGCAATGCCGCTCTTCGGCGAAACGCCCGAGCCGGTGTTGACCGTTTCGGATACAATGCTGCAGTTTGTGGAGATACTGACCGGCGAATCGGTGAGCAGCAGCGTGCGGATCATCAATACTTCTATCTCCCCGCTGACCATCAAGAGCTTGTCCGTCGGGACGAGCACTTATTCCGTGGATACCTCGGGAACGTTGAACAGTTCCGGTGTTGCCACAGTGAAGCGGAAGAACGGCCTCTCCCAAAACAATAGTGAAGCAGCTAATGTGATGAGCCCGGTCCCCGCACCGGAATTTACATTGCCGATCATCATCACCGAAGAGATGAAGGTGCGTGTGTGGTATGCGCCGAAAGGATTCGGACAGTTCATTGATACACTCATCATTCGATCGGACGGCGGGGAAAAGAAAGTGGTACTCACCGGCAATTCGCGCAGACCGGCACTTTCACCGAATGCGCAATCG
The DNA here is from genome assembly GCA_903907305.1 of uncultured Ignavibacteriota bacterium. Classification (GTDB taxonomy): domain Bacteria; phylum Bacteroidota; class Ignavibacteria; order UBA10030; family UBA8401; genus UBA8401. The sequence continues at coordinate 4,888 of CAIVNT010000418.1, read as the reverse complement.
CTCGTGTTCGGTAATGTTGCGAGACATGTTCCCAAAACAATGGACCTGAGGATCACTAACAACATCGTGAACAAACTGACGGTCGATTCCATCTACACCAGAACAAAGCACTATACCGTGAACAGGACATCGGGAAGTGTAGTGCAGAATGATACTCTGAAACTGACGGTGCAATTCACTGCGGATACATTTGCTGTGTATATCGATACCTTGTATCTCAGGAACAATTCTCTGAACGGACTGGTGAAGATACCGATGAACGGCGAATCGCCGATGCCGGTGCTTACGCTGGAACAGATGCCGTGCGGCAGGGATACCGTTGCAGTGGGGGACACGTGCACGAAAGTCTTCGTCATCAAGAACTCCAGTGTGAACGATCTTATCTACGATACAGCGGCGACACGCACACCATCGTTCGTGATTCGAAGTGCGGTCTCGGGAGTGATCAAGAGCAACGACAGCGCTGTGGTGACACTCATCTTTACGCCGAAGAACTTCGGCGAGTTTGCGGATACGCTTTCGGTGCACTCATTCGGGAAGGTTACCGACGTTCCGTTGAGCGGAATATCCCCGCATCCCAGTATGACACTGTCGTACGCCTCGCTCGACTTCGGGAAAGTGAGGAACGATACCTCTGCCGTTCGAACGATCGTCGTGAAGAACCGTTCCATCAATGCATTGCGGATCGATTCGCTCACCACAACATCGAAGTACTTTAGCGCGGGGAAATTACCATCACCGGTGTTTGTGACAAGGAACGACTCGGCGGTCTTCTCCGTCACGTTCAGCGCAGATACAGTCCGAAACTACCGCGACACACTCAGCATCTTTACGAACCAACTCGTATCGATCGTCTTTATGCCGCTGAGCGGAAACGCTGTTTTAACATCCGTTGCACCGCGCGAAGAGTTGTTCCCCAAAGAATATACCTTGCAGCAGAATTTCCCGAATCCATTCAATCCTGCCACGACCATTCGGTACGGATTGCCCAAGAACGGCCGGGTCTCGCTGAAAGTGTATAATATTCTCGGTCAGCTTGTCGCGGATCTGGTGGAAGGAGAACAGAGCGCGGGATGGCAGAATGTAACGTGGAATGCGAATGTTTCGTCGGGAATATATTTGTATAGGATAGAAGCAGTGGCGGGAAAGGATAGGTTTGTGCAGGTGAAGAAGATGATGTTGTTAAGATAGATTATGTAATTACAAGATTGCAAGGTTACAGAATTATTGGATTACAAGATTGCAAGATTATAGGATTACAAGAATGAAGTATCATTCACAAAACTGCAAATACCAAATACCCGCTTCCTTTCCTCAGATTTATCTTCTTCCCCGGCGCTCGGACACAGAATGGCGTTGGTTGGATGTTTGAAACAGTATATTGTCAATTATCCATTTTCAATTTTCAATTAAAAAAATCATTCCCTTCCATAAACCCTTCAACACCCGTGCTTCTTCTGCAAGGAAAGCGTATATTCCCGAAGTAAAAAACCGGAGAACCCAATGAAACGCACCCTCGCACTTATCATCCTTTTTTCCTCTGTCGCTTTTTCACAGTCATTATCAACAATAGAAGCAAAACGGTTGACGCTGCCGAACGGATGGAGTCTGACTCCGGTAGGGAAGAGTGTGATCGTTGGTGATCTGCCGCTGAATGTTGCTGTATCTCCATCTAAAAAGCTGCTTGCGGTGACGAACAACGGCCAGAGCACACAGTCCATCATGCTGATCGACGCAAAGAGTCAAATGATCGTCGATTCTGCAGTGATAGCAAAAGCGTGGCTGGGACTTGCATTCAGTGCCGATGAGAAGTGGCTCTATGCGTCCGGCGGGAATGATAACTGGATCCTGCGCTACTCGATCAAAGAAAACAAACTTGCGGTTGCGGATACATTTATTTTGGGAAAACCGTGGCCGGAAAAGATATCCGTTGCCGGGATCGCAGTGGATGATGCGCGGAATCTTCTGTATGTGGTGACGAAAGAGAATAATTCGTTCTATGTAATAGACATTCCGAAGAAATCCATTGTTCAGCAATTACCGCTCGGCGGCGAGGGATACACGTGCATCCTTTCCCCCGACAAAAAAGAACTGTATATCAGCTGCTGGGGATGTGATACGGTGCGGATCTATGACACAGAAAAGAAAGTGTTCTCCGGAGCAGTGTCTGTGGGGGACAATCCCAACGATATGTGTGTGACGAAGAGCGGAAAGTTCCTTTATGTTGCGAATGCGAATGACAATTCTGTCTCCGTGATCGATGTAGCCAAACGGAGAGTGATCGAAACGCTTAATTCTGCACTGTATCCCGGAGCACCGAGCGGTTCCACCACGAACAGTGTGGCGCTGAGTGAGGATGATGAGTTGCTCTATATTGCAAATGCGGACAATAACTCACTGGCAGTGTTCGATGTGGAGAATCCCGGTTCGAGCAAAAGCAAAGGATTCATCCCGACGGGATGGTATCCATCGTGCGTAAGAATAGTGAAAAAAAATATCATTGTGGCGAACGGGAAAGGATTCACCTCTATGGCGAATCCATACGGACCGGATCCTTCGAAGAAAAATCAGAGAGTTGCATATCAGGCGGGTGATTCATCCAGGCCGATCAAGGTGCAGTATATTGCAGGATTGTTCCGCGGAACGATGAGCATCATTCCTGAACCGAACGAAAAACAACTCGGTATTTACTCGCAGGCAGTGTACCGCAACACACCGTTCCACAAAGAACAAAAGGTGCTGGCGAACGGAGAGGCGGGAAATCCGATACCGCAGAAGATCGGCGCTCCCTCCCCGATCAAGCATGTCTTCTACATCATTAAAGAGAACAGAACATACGATCAGGTGCTGGGGGATATGAAAGAGGGGAACGGCGATACGAGTCTTGTGTTGTTCGGCGAAAAAATCACACCGAATCATCATGCAGTGGCGCGGGAGTTCGTGCTGCTCGATAATTTTTATGTAGATGGAGAGGTGAGTGCGGATGGACATAACTGGAGTCTCGGTGCGTATGCGACTGATTATCTGGAAAAAACCTGGCCCAGCAGTTACGGAGGAAGAGGCGGAAGTTACGATGCGGAGGGAGCGAGAGGCGTTGCAAACAACAAGGATTTTATCTGGAATATGTGCGCGAAAAAAGGGGTCACCTACCGCACGTACGGAGAGTTCGCGGATGATTATAAAGCGAACATTCCTGTGCTTGAAGGACATTTCTGTCCGACATATACCAGCTGGGATCAGAATGTGCGAGACACGACACGCTTCACGCAATGGAAACACGAATTCGATTCGCTGCTTGCCATCGGGAGCGTGCCGCAGTTCAATTCGCTCCGATTCATTAACGACCATACCGAAGGATTACGGAAAGGAGCACCCACACCTTTCGCGCATGTTGCGGATAATGATCTGGCGATGGGGATGTTCATAGAATATCTGAGCAAGAGTCCCATTTGGAATGAGAGTGTCGTGTTTATCCTTGAGGACGACGCGCAGAACGGTCCTGACCATGTCGACGCGCATAGGAGTCCCGCTTTTATTGCCGGCGGATTGGTGAAAAGAAATTTCGTGGATCACACGCCGTATACAACATCATCCATCCTTCGCACCATCGAGTTGATACTCGGTCTGCCGCCGATGAGTCAGTATGATGCTGCTGCGACACCGATGTGGAGATGTTTCACATCTGTTCCGAATGCGACGCCGTACCTTGCGCGATCCAGCAACATCGATCTGACCGAAAAGAATATCGTCATGAACGAATGGCAGAGAAAGAGCGAAGAATTTGATTTTACAATGGAAGACCGCGTGCCTGACCGGGAGTTCAACGAGGTAATTTGGGCAGCGGTGAAGGGAGAGCATGTGCCGTTTCCTCCGATACGACGAGCGGCGTTTTTGGGGACGAGGGAAAATGAATGAGCAAATGCAGAATGAAATGCGGGATTTACCGTCCCTGGCATACAACATTCACGGCATTCCCAATTGCCCCGCTTAAAAATATGAACTAAATAGGGAGCTCATTATTCAGATACGCTGATGATCTGCCCGCCAATTTTTGACCGCTTTCTTGATATCATCCCGTGAAAGCTTTTCTTCGACCGCTCTTTTTGCCAACGAAACGAATTCATCATCCGAGGCGAACCGCAGCGCGACAATTTGACCGATCTTCAAGTTCGGGTCCAGCAGTTTACCGGTCAATGCAAAGTGCCGGAGATTCTCCTCCGCCCGGATGGCGCGGTCCTGAACCTTGATAGAGGATTCCCAGCCATACCATAATTGCACAAGCACCGATATGGTCAGGACGGTGACCAACGACGCAGTGTAGAGCCGCTGGTGATCGCCGAAGGAAAGATAGAGATTGATCACTGAACCGATCGCGGTCAGGATAAGAATGAGCAGAACGATCATCTCGGGCTGAAAGAAACCATGACGATGATTAGAGTAATTTTGTTCTTCCATGATTGAACCCTTTTTTGTTGTAAATGATAGAGAATATTTCAATAATCACTTTTCAGATTTCTCGATTGCCCCTTTGCCGACCCGAAGGGTCACTTCGTGAAGGCATCCCTTTGGGACGGGGCTTCGTTCGAAATGGAAAGGTTATTTTTATATATCAGAAGTCTCATCTATTATAATTGAACAACACGCCCTGTGCAAGTTCAACAACTTTATCCTTCAATTCCATTGGTTCAGTCACCGTGATACCTTTTCCCCGACCGGCGATCCACGACGCTATCTCATTCAACGAATTCACCGTGACAGTGATGACGGCGGAACCGTCGGATTGTTCTTCCAGCGTTTCAGCATCGAGCAGATGCCTGGGATTCCTCCACTCGATCCATTCCTTGGAGAATAATAATTTTACGGTATGACGTTCATTCCCTAACCAGCT
>CAIVNT010000417.1 GCA_903907305.1 uncultured Ignavibacteriota bacterium | reverse complement strand
CTACAAGAATATCTCAAAGAACCTTGGAAACCAATTTTTTGAAAGCATTGAAACAGCCGTTGCATTGATCCGGGAACAGCCTTCGGCATGGACACCGGTTTCAAAAAATGTTCGCCGGATGTTAACAAAACAGTTCCCATACAATATTTTTTTCTCGGAATACAACGGTAAGGTCTATATACTTGCGATTGCACATCAAAAAAGAAGACCAAACTATTGGAAACAAAGAAATCTGTAATTAAACCCCATGCCCGAATCCGAGATCGAAAGAATCCTATCCGATGCGCAGCGCTTCCTGAAACAGGAAAAGCAGTTCTACGGCAACTCCATGATCCGGGAATCCATTTGGGATGTGCGCGATTCCGCACATTCGGAACCGGCCGTCACCTCGGCCAAGGCAGCAGCACCAAAAGTAATTCCTAAAGAAGTTGTAAAAGAATCGTCGAAAGAAAAGACACAAATTATGGCCGCAAAAAAGAAAGAGGTCGTTCCTTCCGGACCGATCAGTATCACGGAGTCCGTTGTAAAAGGACCGAAAGAAAAATGGCAGGCCGATGTCTCGCTGAGCGATCTGGACCGTCACATCTGCAACTGCACCAAATGCAGACTCGGCGTTACGCGCACGAAGTTCGTCTTTGGTGTCGGCAATCCAAAAGCAGATCTGCTCGTGATCGGCGAAGCACCTGGTGCGGACGAGGACAAACAGGGTGAACCATTTGTCGGACGCGCGGGACAGCTGCTGAATAAAATTCTGGAAGCGGTCAATTTTAAGCGCGAGGAAGTCTACATCGCGAACATCCTGAAATGCCGTCCCCCCGAGAATCGACGTCCTCATCCGGACGAAGTGGAGCAGTGCGAACCGTATTTGTGGAAACAGATCGAACTGATCAAACCGAAATTCATTCTCTGTCTCGGCCTCACCGCCGCACAGACGCTGTTGAAGACGCAGGAATCACTGACGAACCTCCGCGCATCCGTTCACAATTATCACGGCGTGCCGACCTACGTTACGTATCATCCCGCAGCGCTCCTCCGCAATCCGGACTGGAAACGCCCGACGTGGGAAGATGTGCAGAAACTTAGAAACGCTTATGATACCTCGAAACAATAATTTTGAATCATTGTCATTCTGAGACCCGCTCAGTATTTTTTCCATGAGCGGGGCGAAGAATCTGGAAGAATTTTTCTTCAGATTCTTCCGCCTCCTCTTCGATCAGATTCAGAGTCGGCGTCAGAATGACAAATCAATCACCGGTTACCGAAACGAAAAAGTATGGCAGACAAAACAATCGAACAATCTTCCGGCCGCGTTCCTCCGCAGGCGATGGATGTGGAAATGTCCGTTCTCGGCGCGATGCTGCTGGAGAAGGAAGCGATCTCCCGCTCGCTGGAAATCCTTGATGAGGACGCGTTCTACAAACCGGCGCATGTGGAGATCTTCAAAGCGATCATCAATCTGTTCGAGCGGAACGAAGCTGCCGATTCCATCACCGTGGTGGAAGAACTCCGCCGCGCAGGAAAACTGGACAGCGTCGGCGGTCCGCTGTATATCGCCGATCTGACGATGCATGTTACCTCCGCTGCAAACGTGGAGTATCACGCGAAGATCGTCCTGGAAAAAGCATTGCTGCGCAGTCTTATCAGCACGAGCACGGAGATCACCAGCCGCGCATTCAACGAGCAGGATGATGCGCTCGATCTGTTGGACGAAGCCGAGAACAAGATCTTCCAGATCTCTGAGAAGAGAATGAAAAAGACCTTCGTTGCAATGAAGGATGCCGTCTTTTCCACGATGGAAATGCTTGAGAGCATCCACGGCAAACACAGCGGCGTCACCGGTGTTCCTTCGGGATTCACCGCGCTCGATTCCATGACCGGCGGATTCCAGAATTCGGATATGATCATCGTCGCTGCTCGTCCCTCCATGGGAAAAACAGCATTCGTTCTTTCGGTTGCGCGCAACGCCGCTATCGATCACGAAAAACCGATCGGTTTCTTCTCTCTGGAAATGTCTGCGCAGCAGCTGGTGATGCGTCTGATCTGCGCCGAAGCGCGCGTGGATGCGCAGAGCGTCCGCACCGGCAGACTTCCCGAAGATCAGTGGCGCAACCTGAGCACGCGCATCGGAAAATTGTATTCCGCCAAGATCTTCATCGATGATACTCCCGCTCTTTCTATCCTGGAACTGCGCGCAAAAGCACGCCGTCTGAAAGCGGAGCACAACATCAGCATGATCGTCATCGATTACCTACAACTGATGGCGGGACCAAAGAACGCTCAGAGCCGCGAGCAGGAAATTTCTCAGATCTCCCGTTCTTTGAAAGCGCTCGCAAAAGAATTGAATATTCCCGTGATCGCACTGTCGCAGCTGAACCGTGCTGTGGAGACAGCGGCAGACAAACGGCCGATGCTCTCCAACCTGCGCGAATCGGGCGCAATTGAACAGGATGCAGACGTGGTAATCTTCATCCACCGTCCCGAAAAATTTGGACTCACGCGCGATGACGGTTCCTCCGCCGAAGGTATCGCGGAGATCATCATCGGCAAGCAGCGTAACGGTCCAACCGGCGAAGTAGAACTGGCATTCGTCAATCAATACGCACGCTTCGAGAATCTGGCGATGCCGACGTTCGATGAGTATGCGCCGCCGGTGAGCAATGAACCGGCATTCTAAGAGCAATTGACAATTGAAAATGGATAATTGATAATACCATGACGTCCGTTCTCAATTCTTCATTCATCGTTTCAGAGAAACAAAGAAACATTGAAATTACATCGACAGTCCTGTTGTTATGAATAATTCCGTTGTTGAGATCCGTGATATTAAACTGCCCGATGATGTCGATCTTGTCCGAAAGCTATGGATCGATTACCTGACATGGGGAAACGACACGATGCAAAAGCTCTACGGGGTGCATCCGCACGACCCGGAAGCGGCGGTGGAACAGGATATTGCAATGATCGCCAAATTCCTGCCGCCGGACGGACGGCTCTTGCTTGCGGTCATCGATGAAAAGGTGTGCGGAATTGGATGCCTCAAAAGCATCAACGAAGAGATCGCCGAGATCAAACGAATGTATGTGGACCCATCGCAGAGAAAGATCGGAGTTGGACGGGCCATACTTCTATCCTTGTTGAACGCGGCAAAAGAAACAGGATATAAGAAAGTGCGGTTGGACAGTCCGAAATTCATGGAAGCAGCTCCTTCCTTGTATCGAAGTTTTGGTTTCAAAGACATTCCGGTGTATGACGAAGTTGAAATTCCG
>CAIVNT010000416.1 GCA_903907305.1 uncultured Ignavibacteriota bacterium | reverse complement strand
GAGACCAATGAAATATCATCGTTTCATGAATACGCTTGCAAAGAAGATCACCCTAGCCCTCGTCACGGTCATCGTCATTTCGGGTAGTCTGTACATGTATCTCGCCCATAAGACCGGTTATGAAATGCTCGTGCGCCAGGAGTTTACGCGCGGTGAAAGTGTCGAAGGGGTCATCAAATCGGTGATTGATTATATTCTGGACGAAGGGAAACACGACAGACTTCCATTCATCCTTGTCACTGCATCCAACACACATGAAGTGAATGAGGTTATGATCCTGAAAAAGGACGGGACTGTTTCGATGCACGCCGGTAAATATAAGGAGTTTGATATCTTTCCGCTCAACGAAATGAAGCCTCTTCCTGATCAGCATAACGGGAAGTATATGTTGAGATATTACGGTGATACACTTTATCAATTTATTGCTGAACCTTTTGGAGTGTCGCCATCCTGTAAGCGTTGCCATGATGATGCGAACACGATCGAAGGATACGTCGTCGTAAAAATTGAAATGAACGATCTCAAACTTGCAGCGCTCAGCCACAGGACAACGACGATCCTCATCACCTCCATCACATTCATGATGATCGGCATCGTTATGTACGGCGCTCTTTCGTTTCAGGTGATACGGCCGATCAAAAAACTTCAGCAGTATATACAGATACTTCATGCCGAGATACAGAGATTGGAGACAGGGGTAATCAACCAGCTTCCGCTGTCGGACCACCTCACCAATTCCATGGACGAAATCGCGGATCTTCAGAGCGGTGTCCACCATATGGTCGTCAGTTTGAACAGTGCGTATACGAAGATCTTTGAATTGCATAAGGTTCAACTGGGATTTGCAGACCGACTGGCAAACACCGGGGAGATCGCGGCGAGCATCGCGCATGAAATAAAAAATCCCATCGCCGGACTTGTGGGAGCATTGCAGGTCATTCTAACGGATTATGATCCATCAGATCCCAAATACGAGATCATTGTTGAAATGCTCTCACAGTTATACCGAATGAATGAATCGATCACCGATCTGCTCTCCTACGCACGGCCGAAAGCTCCCGAGAAATCACGGGTACGTTTGCAGGATATTGTGGAAAGAACTCTCACATTTCTTAAACATACCATGAGCGATAAATCGATCATAGTGGAATCGAGTATAGACGAGCGTGAGATCGAGTTATTAGCGGATGCTGATCAGATTCAGCAGGTATTGTGGAATGTCATGATGAATTCCGTTCAGGCGATCGGTTCGCTGGGGAAGATCACATTGAATATCTCCGGAAAAGGGGAGAATGTTGAGATATCGATCAGCGACACGGGCGGGGGGATACCGGAAGAACATTGGGCAAATATCTTCAAACCATTCTTTACCACCAAACATCAAGGGGCCGGACTTGGCTTGGCGATTTGCAGACAAATCGTTACCGAGCATGGCGGAACGATGACTTTCAGCACTGTCGTTGGCTCCGGAACAACTGTACTGGTTATTCTTCCGGCTGCACCGTAGGGAGTTGACAAATTATGGAAACAATACTTATCGTCGATGACGAGAAACTTATCCGCTGGTCTCTTTCGGAGGAACTGGCAAAAGAACGGTTTTTGATCCTGACCGCAGAGACGATTCAGGAGGCGGTGGCAAAGGTCCGCCAATCCATGCCTGAACTTGTCATTATCGATCTTCGATTGCCCGACGGCAATGGGATCGCATTGCTGCAGACCATCAAAGAGATACATCCGGATGTGGTCACGATCATCCTTACGGCGGAGGATAAATCTTCGAGTGCCGTACAGGCGATGAAATTGGGAGCGTATGATTATCTGACAAAACCGATCAGGATTGATGTCCTGAAGATTGTTATCGGAAAAGCGCTTGAGAATATCCGTTTAAAGCGTGAACTTCAGTTATTATATCAGCAGCAGGAAGTACAGCATCATGCCGATGAGATCATCACCGGTTCGGAGTGTATGAAGAATGTTTTTGAGTTCGTCAAAAAGGCAGCTCCAACGAATAGTACCGTACTGATCACCGGAGAGAGCGGTACTGGAAAGGAACTTGTCGCCCGCGCGATCCACCGCGCAAGCGGACGGAAGAACAGGCCGATGGTGTCGATCAATTGCGGTGCTATTGCCGACACCCTCATTGAAAGCGAATTGTTCGGTCATGAACTTGGTGCCTATACCGATGCTGTTACTCAAAAAAAAGGTCTCTTTGAATCAGCAGACGGAGG
>CAIVNT010000415.1 GCA_903907305.1 uncultured Ignavibacteriota bacterium | reverse complement strand
TGGACGGACAGGAGTCCGTCCCTACATTTTGTTATCCGTGTGAATCCGTCCGATCCGTCTAATCCCCGCCTATCGGCGGGCAAGCTTGTTCTATTGCTAATGGACAGACAGGAGTCCGTCCCTACATTTTGTTATCCGTGTACATCCCTGCCCGCCGGTTTTTGTGGCGGGCGTCGCATCCGTCTAATCCCCGCCTCTCGGCGGGTAAACGTGTACTATTTCTAATGGACAGACAATTGATTTGCACTTCAAAGCCTCCTTTTCTATTTTCTTACAACAGCATCGGTGAACGGCTAAAAACATTGGCTGCATCTGATCATTATTATTGAAGATGGGGATTGCTTCGTCGTCCCAAACAGCGGGACTCCTCGCAATGACCTTCTTCGGTTACTACACTTACTTCCTCATCAAACATATGAAGGAACAGACATGTCCGAAACAGCGTTAAGCTTTGCTCCAACGGAACAGATGACAGCAGTGCAGCAGATGGCGCGTGATTTTGCGGAGAACGAGATCAGACCGCATGTCATGCGCTACGACGAATCGCAGGAATTCCCAAAAGAGATCTTCACCAAAATGGCGGCGCTCGGTTTTCTCGGCGCATATTATCCCGAAGAATACGGCGGCGCCGGACTCACCACACTCGACTTTACCGTGATCATCGAAGAAATTGCCAAGGTCGATCCTTCGGTCGCACTCGGACTCTGCGCTCACAACGGACTCTGCGTCAGTCACATCTTTAACCATGCAAGCGAATCCCTGAAGAAAAAATATCTCCCCGATCTGCTCAGCGGTCGTAAACTCGGCGGGTGGGGACTGACTGAAGCGTTCTCCGGAAGCGATGCGGGAGGAATGAGGACATTTGCCGTGAAAGAGGGAAATGAGTGGGTGCTCAACGGCAGCAAGAATTTCATCACTCACGGGATCTCGGGCGACACGTTCGTCATTCTTGCGGTAACGGACAAGACAAAGAGCAAATCGATCTCCGCGTTCATCGTAGAAAAAGGGACACCGGGATTTTCTCCGGGAAAGAAAGAGAACAAACTCGGCATGCGCTGCAGTGAGACAGCAGGACTCATGTTCGACAACGTGCGCATCCCGGAAGAGAATCTTATCGGCAATGTCGGCGAAGGATTCAAACAAGCGCTGGCGGTTTTGGACGGCGGCAGGATCGGCATTGCAGCACTCTCCGTCGGACTCGCGCAGGGAGCATTCGAAGCAAGTGTTAAATACTCCAAAGAGCGTGCTCAGTTCGGCAAGCCGATCTCCGATAATCAAGGGATACAATTCAAACTGGCGGACATGGCGATGGAAATTGAAGCGGCTCGTCTGCTCACCCGCAAAGCGGCATCCATGAAGATGGCCGGGCTCGATGTGAATCTTGAAGCGGCACAGGCGAAATATTTTGCCAGCGAAGTGGCCACAAGAGCTTCCGGTGAAGCGGTGCAGATCCACGGCGGGTATGGATTCACAAAGGATTATCCTGTGGAAAAGTTCTACCGCGATGTGAAGTTGCTGACCATTGGAGAAGGAACGAGCGAGATACAGAAGCTGGTTATTGCGAGAAATCTGTTAAAATAAAAAATTATAATAATTGATAATTGAGAATGGATAAATGAGAATGAAAAGCAAATGCAAAAAATAGAGTAAAGGAAAATGTAAAAGATAAAGATTGTAACAAAAGCTTTGAAGAAACATTATCCCTTATCCATTATCAATTATCCATTAAAATAAAGTTTTCACTATGATCGGTTCTGAAATTAAAAAAGATGAGGCTTTCAAGCGCAACGAAGCATTCAACAAGAATGCGCTGAAAGAGCTGGAAGCGAATGCAGCCCGTGTGATGCTCGGCGGCGGTACTGATGCGATGGCGAAGCACCGAAAGAAAGGAAAGATGACGGCGCGGGAGCGAATACAGATGCTCATCGACCCGAAGTCCAAATTTCTTGAGGTTGGACTCTTCACGGCGTACAGAATGTATGAGGAACACGGCGGTGCTCCATCGGGC
>CAIVNT010000414.1 GCA_903907305.1 uncultured Ignavibacteriota bacterium | reverse complement strand
TGTTTTCTCCGTGATCTCCGTGCGCTCCGTGGTGAGATCATTACTAATAAAAAAGGCGGGAATTCATCCCGCCCTTCATTAATTAAAAAACGAGCCGTTCACTTTAAGTGAACGGCTCGTTAAGACACTTTATGCAGAAACTTTATCACCGCAGAACTCATCGAACGCGGAGATCAGATCAGCGGCGATTTCATCGGCAATTCTTCCTTCGATCTTGAAGCGCGGGATGAAGTGCACGAGTTCGTTATCCTTATATAAAGCGATCGCCGGTGACGACGGAGGAATTCCCTGCAGCCATCGTTCACGCAGACGTGCAGTCGCTTCTACTTCCTGACCTGCGAACACACTCACTTTATTGTCCGGAACATTGGCATGTGCCAGTGCTTTGCGGATCGCCGGCCGGGCCTTTCCTGCTGCGCAACCACAAACTGAATTGATGACCATCAGCAGTGTTCCTTTGTTATTGTTGATCGTATCATCAACATCCTGCGGTGTATATAATTCTTTGATACCAAGGTCCAACAGCTCATCACGGAACGGCTGGATCATTACTGGATCGAACGGCATTGTTGCTCCTTCGAAAAATTTATTAAATGATGAATATTAAGAATTAAGAATGTTATAAGTAAACTCCAAACTGATTCTGCTGTTATGCTTCAAAATACGAAGAATTTATCAATAAATCAGACCGAATTATCCGTATTCCTGTTTCCTATAACACAACTGCGGCTAGAAGAGTTTCCGATGAATGAATTTGTGATTGCACTTAACATTCATCATTCTACATGAAGAACTATTTTTTTCTTTTAACAACTTTCTTCTTCGCTGTTTTTTTTGTTTTTACCGTCTTCTTCACCGCTTTCTTGGCAGTTTTTTTGACAGCTTTCTTGACAACTTTCTTAGCAGTTTTCTTCGCGGTTTTCTTCTTTGCCGATTTTTTTACTGCTTTTTTCTTTTTCGAAGATTTCTTTGCGGTCGAGGATTTCATCGTCGATGCGATCAGATTCAGCGCGCTTCCTGCTTTGAACCATCCGATCTGTCCTTCGTTGAACGTGTGGTTCAGTTCAATGGAGTCCGAAGTGTTATCGCTGTGCTTCAGTTCCAGAAAGAGCGGAACACCCGGGGCGAATGATGTCAATCCGCGGATTCCGACAACATCATCTTCACGGATCAGATCGTAGTCCGATGGATTCTTGAACGTCAGCGCAAGCATTCCCTGTTTCTTCAGATTCGTTTCATGGATGCGTGCGAAACTCTTCACAACGATCGCGCGTCCGCCGAGAAACCGCGGTTCCATCGCCGCATGTTCGCGGGATGAACCTTCGCCGTAATTCTCGTCGCCGATCGTTACCCAGCCGATGGACTGTTTCTTATAATCACGGGCAACAGCAGAGTAATCCTTCACCTCACCGGTGAAGAGATTCTTTCCTTTTCCCGCTTCACCGCTGTATGCGTTCACTGCGTTGATGAACATGTTGTTGGAGATGTTATCAAGATGTCCCCGGTACTTTAGCCATTTTCCGGCAGGCGAGATGTGGTCCGTGGTGCATTTCCCTTTCACTTTCAGAAGCACTCGCAGATTCTCAAGATCCTTCCCTTCCCATGCTTTGAACGGTGCAAGAAGTTGCAGACGATCACTTTTTACACTCACGGCAACTTTCACTTTCGATCCATCCTTCGCGGGTGCAAGGAATCCTTCCTCGTCCGGTTTGAATCCATTGCGCGGCAGTTCGTCCCCTTTCGGCGGATCGAGTTTGAATTTTTCCCCTTTGGAATTCTCGATGAAGTCGGTCAACGGATTGAATGTGAGACGCCCCGCGATAGCGAGTGCAGTAACGATCTCCGGACTCGCAACAAATGCGTGTGTTGCGGGATTCGCATCGTTGCGCGCCGTAAAATTCCTGTTGAATGATGTGATAATGGAATTCTTCTCACCCATCGCAACGTCATGACGTTTCCATTGACCGATGCACGGTCCGCATGCGTTCGCCATTACCACCGCGCCGGCTTCCGTCAAGGTCTTCAATTGACCGTCCCGTTCGATGGTCGCGCGGATCTGCTCGCTGCCGGGTGTGATGATCAGTTCGGATTTCGCTTTGAGTCCTTTCGCCAATGCCTGACGTGCAACGGATGTTGACCGCTCAATATCCTCGTAGGAAGAGTTCGTGCAGCTTCCGATGAGTCCAACTTTTAATTCTTCGGGATATCCTTTTTCTTTCACCGCTTTTGCGAACTGCGAGATGGGCCATGCAAGATCCGGTGTGAACGGTCCGTTCACGTGCGGTTCCAGCTCGTCCAAATTGATCTCGATAACACGATCATAGAATTGTCCGGGATTCGCCAGGACTTCAGCGTCCGGACGAAGATGCTCTGCGATCCCTTCCGCAAGACGTGCAACTTCTTCGCGTTTCGTTGAGTTCAGATAATCCGCCATGCGTGAGTCGTACGGGAAGACAGATGTCGTCGCGCCGATCTCGGCACCCATGTTGCAGATGGTTCCTTTTCCTGTTGCGGAAATGGATTTCGTGCCTTCTCCGAAGTATTCAACGATCGCGCCTGTACCACCTTTCACTGTCAGAATTCCGGCAACCTTCAGGATAACGTCCTTTGCGGATGTCCATCCGTTCATCTTCCCTTTCAGATGCACACCGATCACTTTCGGGAATTTCAATTCCCAGGCCATTCCGGCCATCACATCCACCGCATCCGCACCGCCCACACCGATGGCGATCATGCCGAGTCCGCCCGCGTTTGGTGTGTGCGAGTCCGTTCCGATCATCATTCCGCCGGGGAATGCATAATTCTCGAGCACCACTTGATGGATGATACCTGCGCCCGGTTTCCAGAAGCCGATGCCGTATTTATTGGAAACGCTGGCGAGGAATTGATACACTTCCTTATTGTCGGTATTCGCTTTT
>CAIVNT010000413.1 GCA_903907305.1 uncultured Ignavibacteriota bacterium | reverse complement strand
TTCCTGCAGCTTGTTGATGGCATCCGCTCCGTCTTCCGCCGTGGTAACGGTGTAGCCTTCGGAAACGAGGAACGATTGCAGGATCATACGAAAGTCTATCTCATCATCTGCAACAAGAATATTTGCACTATTTTTTTGTTTTGCCATAGGATTGTTTTGTTCGTTCAATACAAAAGGTTGTTTGTCACTGATCAGTAAAGGTTTTTAAGCCGCCAAGAACACTGATTTTCAAATACATTATCGTACATCGAAGCTGTGACAATCTGTGGTACAATTTCCCTCAGCGTTTTGGCAATACATGTTCCGTAGCAAAACATGCTGAGCAGTTGCGTATATCTTTTACACAATAAAACTCTGTTCATTGTCTCTGTTCAGAGTGAGGTTGACACCGGCAACGATATCGTTACGATCGTCCCCGTATATTCGGATTTTTTTATCTCCAGACTACCCCCATAGAGTTCGGCCAGAGTTTTTGCGATGGTCAATCCAAGACCGGGCTCCGAACGGTGCTGTGTGGCCGGTTTTTTTTGCAAAAGTGATTCCACTCCGGCGATCTCGTCCGTCTGCATTCCGCGGCCCTCATCCCTGAAGGACAATCGGAGTGTGTTCGAGATGATCGTTGATGTAATATGGATCCTGCTTCCTTGTTTTGAAAATTTGCAGGCATTGTCGATCACTTCGTCAACGATCTTTCCGAAATCCGGGGGAGCGATCTGCAGAGCACAATCCTTACAGTCAATATAGAATGAATCGAGCCGGTTGTTGGCATGGACATTCTCGTTGATAATGGACTGGATGACGGTCAGGTACGATCCGATTGATTCTTTCCGGAACATCGTGATCTTTTCTTCATCGTTGACCCATACCTGCAGCATGGCATACAATAGAATATTTTCATGAAGATGGCTGAGACGTCTGCCGGAACGGCTGATCACACGTGCCGCATGGCTGACAGTGTCATTCGTTTCCTTTTTTTCTCTGAGAATGGTTTGCGCATGCTCCAGGATGTCCATCACCAGCAGATTCAGTTCATTGGACAACAAGACGACAAAACCGACCCGGGTGTTCTCAATATTGGAACTGAAATATTTTTCCCACGCCTGTTTCTTGCTAAGGCGGACCTGTACGGCGGAGATCAGTTCTTCGGTGGTGAACGGTTTGGTGAGATAATCGTCCGCACCGAGGTCCATTCCTTTCCGTACATCGTATTGGCCTGTATTCACACCGGTCATAAAGATGAACGGGATCTTTTTCAATTCGGACTGTATGTTCACGGCGTTCAACAGTTCGTATCCGTTCATGGCGGGCATCTGAATGTCGCAAAGGATCAAGTCCGGCATTGTGGACTTGGCAAGTTCCAGCCCTTCAATCCCATTCTCCGCAAGGACGATCTCGTATCCGGCATCCGACAGGATATCGTGGATAACATTCCGGAGATCTTTTTCATCGTCCACAACAAGTATCTTTTGTTTTACTTCTTTCATGGATCACCTTTATCGAATTAGTATCATCATGTTCACAAGGTCTTGGGAATGTAGAATACTACAGATGTTCCTTTGTCCTCTATACTATTGATGGAGAATGTTCCGCCGTGAAGCTCTATGAGCATTTTGGTGATCGCTAATCCGAGTCCTGCTCCCTGCTGTTCGTAATATCCCCGTTCGAACTGCTGGAATCCTGAGATCTTTCCGATCTGTTCTGCGGACATACCGCGCCCTTCATCGAGGATGGTGATTTGGACGGTATTTTCTTTGATCTCTGTTGAGAGTGTCACATTGGATCCGGCAGGAGAGAATTTCAGTGCGTTGTCGAGGATCTCTTCGATGATCTTTGAGAATCGCAGAGCGGAAATGTTCACACCCGCGTCTATTATATTCAACTTCACTGCCCCTGTCCGATCGTTACGTACCATCGTTTGTTCGGCAACCATAGGGATGACCTCTTTGAGTCTGCAGCAGTCCAGATTCCGGAGTTCAGCCATTTTTTTCTCATCACGCATCCACAATTGGAGCTGGCCGAAGAGTACGAGATTCTCAAGCATGCGGTGCAAGCGCTGACCGGAACGGTAGATCATAGAGCCGATCTCTTTCACTTCCTCCAGCGGCAGATCAGGTTCATCCATCAGGATTTGTGAGAATCCGAGGATGCCGTTGAGCGGTGTGCGGAATTCATGCGGGAGCGAGTGGACGATGTTGGATTTGATATCGTCGAATTGGGATTCGTAATACTTCTGCATGCTCTTGTTCTTCGACAACCGTGTTGCCACAGCTGTGACCAACTCTTCGGCGGTGAACGGTTTCGTCAGATAATCGTCCGCACCCATCTGCATCCCTTTGCGCATATCCGCTGTGGAAGTGTTTCCCGTCAGAAAGATAAACGGAATGCCTGCAAATTCCTGTTCCTCTTTCAAGGTAGCGAGAAGCGTGTGTCCGTCCATCTTCGGCATGTTGATATCGCAGAGGATAAGATCGGGGGAGTGCATCTTTGCCGCGGCGAGTCCATCCAGTCCGTTCATCGCTTCGATCACTTCATAACCGATGATCTTCAAGGTCATGGTAATAATCTCGCGGTATGCATCCTCATCGTCGATGACGAGAATCTTCTGTGCTTCTGTCGGCTGTTCCATGGAAATCCAATCGTACTCTTTAAAATTCTCTGCAACTCTCGAATAATCGGGGGTGAGAGTGTTGCTAATGTTCCCGGATCAGGACCTTTTGCGGCGGATGAGCCACTGTCCGCTTCCTGAGTTCTGTGGTTTCTCTATATCTATGGAAAAATAAGTAAAACAACAAAACATATCTTGTACGTCTAATATAATCAATAAATATTTCACGATAACAGCAAATTCTGTGAAATTAGAGGAAGTTCTGCATAGAATAGTCAGTACACTTGGCGGAAATGTACAAAGTCCGTAGTTTTTTGGGATGTTGGGAGAGCCGGGAAGATTTTTTTAGAAATTGTTTTTCGGAGAGTAGTAATCCCGCCGCGAATCCTTGTCCGCCACCCTGAGTCTACGCGAAGGGTTTGGTTGAGAACGCGCCCGATTTGCCGAAGCAAATCGGGCAGGCCTGCCTGACCGACGTCAGTCGGGCAGGGAACTTACAGCCCAGCTCGAAGAGTCGAGTCTTCGACCTGACCGACATTCAAATACAGGGGTCAGTCGGGCAGGTTAGAAGGCTGTTGCGTTAAATAGTTCTTACGTAAGAATCTCTTACAGGCTGCCGATTTAAGGTATTTTTCGTGCTCACGAGCAGTCATTCTTGATGAAAATTCTTTGCTATAGAACAGTTAGAAGGGATTACGTCCTTTAGTTGATCGTACTTTTCCGCTCTGGTGTTCTTGAATGCGCCGAGAGAGATTGTTGGTCATGCCCACATAATAATTATTATCATATGAACTTTGAAGAACGTATATCGTATGATAACCATTGTAATCCCGCCGCGAATCGAACGCGGAACCTACAGCCCCGCTCGAAGAGTCGAGTCTTCGACCTGACCGACGGTTAAATTTAGGGGTCAGTCGGGCAGGTTAGAAGGCTGTTGCTGAGAAATAATTTTATGCAGAATTTCTTTCCAGCTGAAGATTTAAGATATTTCTCGTGTTCCCGTGCGGTTATTCTTGAAGGGAAATCTTTAGAATAAATGAGAATAAAAGGTGTACGGCTTTTTGTGCACTTCACTTTTCCCGATTGGTGCTCTTGAAACCGTCTGGCGAGGTTGTTGGTCATACCAACATAATAATGGCGGTCGCGTGAACTTTGAAGAACGTAAACGGTGATACCCATTGTAATCCCGCCGCGAATCGAACGCGGAACCTACAGCCCTGCC
>CAIVNT010000412.1 GCA_903907305.1 uncultured Ignavibacteriota bacterium | reverse complement strand
TTTTCTCTTTGTACTTGTCACAACATTCTTCGCGCTTTTTTTGATCGCCATCGGAACCATCGGTCTGATCATTGCAAAAGTGCGTTCCGGTGTTACGGGGATGAAACGGTATGCGATCGATACCGATACGAGGGAGATCCTTAACCGCTATCTCTTCGCCGAAGTCCGCGATGATGACATCACCGAAAATCCCCCGGCTTTCATTCAGCGGCTGGAACCGCTCCTGATCAATCTGATGATCGGCCTCGATCTTGATCCCACGTCACGAAGAGGGGGACGGCGGAGATCACTGAAGCGGGTAATGCTTTCTTTAACGACCGACGTGATCGGAGAGACGCGCATCCGACTGAACCGGGCGTTCGACTATTTTGGTTATGTGGATGAATGCGTTGAAAATCTGATGGACAATCGCTGGTGGGTCCGTGCGTCGGCGAGTAAGAATGCGGGGCTGATGCTGAACGAAAAAGCACTGCCGTATCTTGAGGTATGTCTGGATGATGAGAATGGTGATGTGCGTATTGAAGCGGCGCAGGCAATGATCGATATTGCGGGAGTGGAGATACTGGGTCCTATTCTGATGCGTTTGAAAGATATGTCGCCGTGGATGCAGGTCCGCTTGTCACGTTCCATCCTCAGTTTCGGCGAACATTCCGTCCATCACCTTATTACAGGAATGAAATCCAAATATCCCAAGATCCAGGGGTTTTGTGCAGAGAATCTGGGAATTCTGGGCGACCTCAAAGCGGTGCCGACATTGCTGGAATACATCGATTACAGCGTGACGGAAGTGAAGCATAAGAGTTTGATCGCACTTGGAAGGATCGGCGATTCGCACAGTATCCCCGTCGTGGTGAAATACCTCAGATCGGAAGAAGAACAATTGCGGATTGATGCTGCGAAAGCTGCGGGAAATCTTTCGACTCCATCCATGGCGTACGATCTGTACTGGCTGTTGGTGAAGGACACGATCAATGTAAAACTCGCCGCAGCGGAAGCGCTCTCACGGTCCGGTGCACTTGGTATCCGCAGTCTGCAGTATGCACTCAACGATACCGATGAGCAAGTGCGTATGATCGCGATGCAGTTCCTTCACGAATCCGGTCACGCTGTCACTCCGCGGGAGGAGCAGCAATGAACGAATTCTTCTACAACTTCACGAATGTTGTATTGAATACCTATGCTTTGTTCATTATCGGCTTCTTTGTGTTCGTGAATGTCTTCTATTTTTCGATGTATGCCATTTCATTCGGTGCCATTCTCACCTATCTTCGCCGCCACGAATTCTGCGATTACCGCGTGATCATGCAGTCCGAACTGACGCCGGCTGTTTCCATTCTTGCCCCCGCGTATAATGAGTCCGCCACCTGCATTGAAAGCGTGAACTCGCTGCTGAAACTGAATTATCCGACGGCGGAAGTGGTCTTCATCAATGACGGAAGCAAGGACGATACGCTGAGTGTGGTGATCAAAGAATTTGGTATGGTCAAAACAGAACGGGCGTATCTTCCCACTATCGCAACGAAACCGGTGCGCGGCATCTACGTGTCGACCCGTCCCGAATACCGGAATCTGATCGTGGTGGATAAAGCGAACGGCGGAAAGGCCGACGCACTCAATGTGGGGATCAACGTGTCGCGGTACGGACTCGTCTGCGCGATCGATGCGGATTCCATCCTGGAAAGTGATGCTCTGCTGAAAGTTGCGAAGCCGTTCCTGGATGATGAGACGGTGATCGCCGTCGGCGGTATCGTCCGGATTGCGAACGGCTGCAAGATCGAACGGGGTCATGTGACCGACGTGCGGCTCTCCAATAAATTCATCCCGTCAATTCAGGTGATAGAATACTACCGCGCGTATCTTTCGGGACGTATGGGCTGGGGAGCGATGAATGGACTGCTCATCATCTCCGGTGCGTTCGGACTCTTCAAGAGAGAGATCGTGATGAAGGTAGGCGGTTACAAACATGATACCGTCGGAGAAGATATGGAACTGGTGGTGCGGATGCATCGATACTGTCTTGAGAATGACCGTCCGTACCGTGTAGAATTCGTACCGGATCCGGTCTGCTGGACGGAAGCGCCGGAGACGCTGCAGATCCTCGGCCGGCAGAGGAACCGCTGGCACCGCGGGCTGCTTGATACGCTGCTCATCCACAAAGCGATGTTGTTCAATAAAAAATATAAAGTGCTCGGACTCGTCAGTGTGCCGTATTTTGTGTTCATTGAACTGCTCGGCCCGGTGATCGAAGCGCTCGGATATTTTGCGGTCGGCTTCGGATTCTATCTCGGCATGGTGAACGTGGAGATATTCATTCTCTTCTTTATCGTTTCGGTGATCTATGGTGTGATGTTCTCCATCAGTTCCGTTGTTTTGGAAGAGATCTCGTTCCATCGGTATCCCCGCACACGCGATCTGTTGAAACTGCTTCTGCTGAGTATTGTGGAAAATTTCGGTTACCGCCAGATCACGGTGTGGTGGAGGATCAAAGCATTTTGGGATTATGCCCGCGGTGTGCAGACCTGGGGAGCAATGACCAGAGTAGGTTTTAAAAAACAATAAGTTCATTATACATTCATTATCATTATGTCAGAACCTACATTCGCTCAAAGGATCTCGAATCGGCTGTTGTATTCCGCTCAGCCGTTCGTCATGATCAATTATCTTGCCGCGCTTCTCTTCATTGCTGTGCGCCTTTACGAATTGTTCTCGGTCAGTCATGTGCTGGATGCGGAGACATCGTTTGCGGGGATTCTCGCATATGCGTTGTTCCTGGATATTCTGGTGTTGGCCGGATTCATGCTGATCTTCTCTCTACTGTATCAGCTTTTGCTCCGTTTTACCGGACAAACGGCCGCTGTATGGATCCATTGTTTCCTTGTGCTGCTGCTGCTCTATACTTCGCTTGGACTTTCACAGTATTTTACGATTACACATATTCCGTTGAGTGCAGACTTTTACGGATATTCGTGGAGCGATATTCAGGAAACGATCACCGCATCCGGCGGAATCAGTCCGCTCATTGTCCTCTCGCTTGCGGTTCTTGCCGTTATTGTTTTTTCGCTGCCGATGGTAGCGCGAAAACTTCCGGCGCCGAAATTTCTTGTGCAGGGATTCTATGGATTGACGGTCATTTCAATTCCGCTGTGGCTGCTTGTTGCACCTTCACCCTCCGAATTCGGCAAAGAAGTTGAATTTTCTGTTGTCGAGAACAAACTCCTTCATTTCACCCGTGAATCCGTCCGGTATTTTGCGAATAGTATGGTCGGCGGGAGGGGTTCTTCTGTTGTGGAGTATCCATTCCTTCACGATGATACCGACGGTGATGTGCTTGGGAACTTCATGACGGTAAAAGAAACAAAACCGAACATCGTCATTATCATTGTCGAAGGATTGGGAAGATCATTCGTTGCCGGGGGAACTCATCAGGGATTTACGCCGTTCATCGATTCACTCTCCCAGCACAGTCTCTATTGGAAAAATTTTCTTAGCACCACCGGACGGACATTCGGAGTGCTGCCGTCCCTCACTGCATCGCTTCCGTTCTCGGAAAAGGGATTCATGGATCTCGGAACAAAAATGCCGGACCACCGATCGTTATTCACGCTGCTGAAAGAGAATGGTTACCGAACGACATATTATTACGGCGGCGCG
>CAIVNT010000411.1 GCA_903907305.1 uncultured Ignavibacteriota bacterium | reverse complement strand
TGTCGATACGTTCGTCGTGCGGAGGGCAATGTGGCTCGGAGCAGATGATATTCTTGAGAAGCCGTTCGCCGTGGAAGATCTTGTTAACGTGTTCATTGCTCAGGAAGAACGCTTGATGCGCATCAGAAAATATGCTGAACAGCGTCTGGACACTCTCCGGATGAGCATCCAGAAGGTCTTCCCGTCCGAACTGTACAATCCTCTCCATATCATTTCGGGAAATTCCTTCATCCTCACGGAACTGACGCAGGAGATCGACCAGCGGAAACTGAAACGGATCGGTTCATCTATCTCGAAAGGGGCAAGCCAGCTTCAAGCCATCTTCGAGAAGATCACCATCTATACGTATCTGCTCACCCATCAGAATATCATTGCAAAATTCTCTAAGGAAAAATTCCAGTACGATGCGGGTTTGCTCATAGAGAGTGTCGCACGGAATACCGCACGAAAATATGTGCGGGAACATTGTCTTACCACCACGATCGATCTGGACTCCAATATCTGCATCTCTGCGGAATACCTGGAGAAGGTCATCAGTGAGGTCGTGGACAATGCGCTGAAATTCTCTCCGGAAGACAGCCTCATCTCGCTTCAGGTCAAATGCGAGGATCCGGTCGTGCGCATCACGGTGAAGGATAGCGGTTGCGGTATGTCGCAGCCGCAGTTGGAAGAGATCGGACCGTTTATGCAGTTCAACAAGAAATCGATGCAGCAGCACGGTATGGGCCTCGGATTATCTCTCATCAAACTGATCGTGGATGTCCACGCAGGGATCATAACATTCGATTCAAGTGTGAACGATGGAACTACAGTTTCCATCCTCATTCCGCTTCTTTCAAAGGATTGACCGGAAGAACTTCGGTCCGTTAAACATTACCGTATGGAGTGACAGATGTATTTACAACAAAACACACACCGGCATTCAGTCGTGATCGCGGACGGAAATTCTTGGTACCTCGAACGGATCGGTCCGATCCTGCGCGATCTCTACTCCGATGTGGAGTGGACCCCGGTACACTGTGCAAACGAACTGCTGCAGTATTGTACCGAACATTCACCCGAACTTCTGATCATCGACTTCTCCTTAGAGGGGATGAATCTGGTCGACGTGGTGAAACGTCTCCGAACACAGTCATACTCCGGCAGAATTGCCGTTTCATCATTCTACGAAGGCGCAGCATATGCGGAGTTAGCCCTCGAAGCCGGTGCCGATACATTCTTCGACAAATCAATGTTGATGGATTTTTTACACCACGAAATACTACTGCTCCCTGAAAGCGTATCCTTGCATTGAATCAAATAGTTGTCAGCGTATTTCGGTTTGACAACTCTTCATTCCATTTTTCTCCTGCCATCCCTCAATGTTCGGCTCACGGAATGTCATATCCAGTATGCGCAAGGAAAACCAATTGTAAATTTGTAAACAATTGTCGACAAATGACAAAATAGGTTGACACCATAGTGCCTTTTTTTTACAATTTTCAATGTAATTATTGTGGCTTAAAAATTGTAAGTAGAAAGAGAGTATTTATATTATGATTAGTCTAAGGACGATATGGCCGATAGTATGTTCAAAGCACGAAAGTCCGTTTCATCGGAAGAATATGTTTTTTTCAAAGAATTTCAACGGATATCCGAGATTGTAACGTGGTTTCACGTTCAAGGACATCTCAGGACCTATTTTTCAGGGAAAAAAGATACCGCTCCATCACAACTTCAGCAACTCATCGGACTCTCGCTGGATAAGATATTCCCCTCCATACTTGCTTTAAAGATCAAAGAACTGATCGTCTATACCGATCGGAACGATTCTTCGAATAAACTGATCGTTGACATCTCCGTTGATAAACACCCCCGCATATTCGAGATCCGTACTATTCCCGACAGGAATACGAATCATATCATGGTGATCTTCCTGGATATCACGGAAGACTCCCGAGCCAAACAACTGGTCACGTTCCATAAAACTCTGCATGCGACCATCTCTCGTATTTCAAAAGATTTCATCCTTGTATCTTCTCAGGACCTGAACCGTCAGATCAATTCTGCTCTCGCCGAAATTGGTAATCTGATGCATGTCGACCGTTCATATGTATTTATGCTGAACGTGAACGATACGGTCATGGACAATACTCACGAATGGTGTGCACATGGTGTAGAGCCGCAGATCGAGAACCTGCAGGGCATTCCTGTGGAATTATTGCCGTGGTGGGTGGGGAAAATGAAACGGTTCGAGAATATCGCCCTTGGGTCACTCGATGAACTTCCGCCGGAAGCAGCGGCGGAGAGGGAGATCCTCGAACCTCAGATGATCAAATCACTCGCAGTGGTTCCGCTCATCTATGCATCAAGTCTTGTCGGCTTTATCGGATTCGATGCGGTAAAGGAAGAGCGTACCTTCAATGACGAAACGATGGATCTGCTCCGTCTTCTTGGTGACTCGATCATCAATGCCATTGAACGGTTCAGACAGGATAAACAATTACTGGAGAGCGAGAAACTTTTTCATAGTGTGGTTGAGAGTGTTCCGGTGATGATGTGGATGACCGATCAGTCGCAGAAATTCAACTTCTTCAATAAGAGCTGGCTCGATTTTACCGGACATTCCCATACACAGGAATGTGAAGTCGGATGGTTCGGTTCTATTCAATCGGGCGACAGAGAAAATTTCGAACAGGTTTTTCATTCCTGCTTTGAAGCGCGAAAACCGATGAACAGTCAGATTCGCCTGCTGAGGTATGACGGCGCCTATCGGTGGATCCAGATCAATGCTGTTCCGAAGTATTCTCCGACGAACGAATTTTTCGGATTCATCGGTTCCTGCTCGGACATTTCAGAACAGAAGGAGGTCGAATATAAATACCGTCTTCTTTCCGAAAGGATCGACTTTACCACCGTCCTTAACGATACGCTCGGTCATGCGTCGTCGTCCGCCGATCTGCTGCATCGTTATCTTGAATTGACAGTGAATCTATTCAGTTTCGACGGCGGAGGTATCTATCTCATCGATCACGAAAAGAACTCCGGCGTCCTTCATACATCCATCAACCTTCCCGAAGAATTCATCAAGGAGGTCTCATTACTTCCGTTGACCACTGAACCGTATACAACGGTGCTTGTCAAGGGGCAGCCGATTTACTCAGAGACGACGAAAGGAAAAAAGTTCGGATTCATGTCGGTCGCTATCATTCCGTTCTTTGTCGGCAAATCCGTCGGCGGTTCGATCAATATCGCTACGAAACGGTCTCGTCCGTTCACTCCGGACGATCGAAGGATTCTGAATTCGATCGCGGAAGAGATCGGAAAAGCGATCTATTCTCAAAGCATCGAAGAATCCCTTCGCCAGAATAAAAGGAATGTCAACGCGTTGTTCAATTCGATCAACGATTTTATGTTCGTTCTGGACGAGAAGGGTATGATCCTTGAGGTGAATAAAGTGGTGCTGGAACGGCTGGAATATTCCATCGAAGAACTCCGGACGATGAATGTTATTCAGCTGCACGTTCCCGAACGGAGGGAGGAAGCATTGAGGATTGTGGGAGAGATGATTGCAGGACAAACGGAATATTGTCCCGTCCCATTGATATCCAAATCCGGTCACCGCATCGATGTGGAAACCAATATCGCATTGGGAACATGGAATAATAAGAGTGTTATTTTCGGCGTTACCCGCGACATTTCGGAACGAAAAAAGACCGAACATCTCCTCCATCAGACCGAGGAACGCAACAGAGCGTTGATCGAATCCTCTCCGGATGCCATTGCATTCTTCGATAAAGCCGGTTCTCTCGCATTGGTGAATTTCGAATGTATGACGCTGTTCGGTTACAGTTCCAATGATGAGATGCTCGGATTAAGTGCTCTGGACCTGTTCACGGAGGATGACCGGTTGACGGGGAAAGCGGTGTTCGATCATATCTTTGAAAAAGAGACAGTGACCGATGTTTCAGTGACATTGTTGAAAAAAGACGGTCAGTCGTTCCGGTCTGAGATCCGATGCTCGGCACTGTTCGACACCAATCACGGTCCCGAAGGTATCATCGTGACGATCCGTGATATCACTGAGCGGCTTCGCGGCGAAGAAGACCTGCGCCGGAGTGAAGAGGAGAATAAGGCCATTGTCGATGCTGTGCCCGATCTGATGTTCCGCGTGAGCCGATCAGGTATTTTCTTGGACTGCCGTGTTCCGAATAAATCCGATCTGTATGTTCCTCCGGAACAGTTCCTCGGGAAGAATATTAAGGACATCCTTCCGCCGCATATTTCAGAACAGGCCCTGGCCTCTATGGAACGTTCGTTCATTTCAAAATCTATGGAGCTGTTCGAATATACGCTCCCGATGGCAGACGGTCTCCGGTATTTCGAGGACAGACTCATCGCATTGTCCAATAATGAGGCTCTCTCAATCATCAGGGATATTACCGACCGCAAACGGGCCGAATTGGCTCTGCACGAGAATGAACAGCGGCTGAAGTTTGCATTCGAGGCGAGCAACGATGGAATGTATGACTGGAATATTGAGGAGAATACTCTCTTCCTTTCGCAGCGATGGAAGGAGATGATTGGAATTGAGAATGATGAGGTGAGCGACAATCTCAGCGAATGGAAGGATCGTGTCCATCCGTTGGATGTGGATGAGACCTTGAAGAAAGTAGAAAGACATATTAACGGCGAGACCGAATCCTATGCGTCCGAACACCGGATGATCCGGAAGAACGGTACGGTCATTTGGACGCTTGACCGCGGAAAGATCATCGAACGAAAAGAAGACGGTACTCCCATCCGTATGATCGGAACACTGTCCGATATCACTCAGCGCGTCGAATCGGAACAGCAGATCAAAAAAATGTCCGTTGCCATTGAACAAAGTTTTGCGATGATCGTCATTACGGACCAACACGGGATCATTCAGTACGTCAATCCGCACTTCAGCGAGGTCACGGGATATTCACAGGAGGAACTCCTCGGAAAGAACATGCGCGTGATGAAATCCGGTCAAACGTCGCCGGAGCTCTATAGTGATATGTGGAAGACCATCAGCGAAGGGATTGTATGGCAGGGCGAAGTGATCAACCGGAAGAAGAACGGCGAGATCTATATCGAATATGATATCATCTCTCCCATCAAGAACTCCTTAGGCTTTATCGAGAATTTTATCGCCATCAAACAGGATATCACGGATCGTAGGAAGAATGAAGCGGCCCTGGAATGGAATGCATCACTGCTGCAGATGATGGCTACATCGTCACCGCTCGGGTTCCTCGTGGTGGATAACCGGGACGATCGTATCCTCTATTTCAACCGCCGGTTCTGTGAACTCTGGGGAATAACTCATCTGGAAGAGAAGATGCGGACAGGTACGATGAAGAATAACGACATCATCCCGTATTGTATTCCTATTCTTGTGGATCCGGCTGCGTTTGCCGAAACGTGTGTCCCTCTTCAAGATCCCGCAAATACCGCGGTCTTAGAGGACGAGATACAGTTCACATCGAACAGCACCATCCGTCGTTTCTCTACGCAGATCGTCGGAGAGCACGGTCAATACTTTGGACGCTTCTATATCTTTGAGGATATCACAACACAGAAGAAAGCGGAACAGCTGCTCAAGGAACGCGAACAGTTAACGACTCAGCGCCTGACGCTTGCGGAAGGACGCATCAAAGATATGTCCTTCTATCTCGATCAGGCAAGTGATGCCATCGTTGTGACGGATCTTGACGGATTGATCGTCTACACCAATAATAGTGTTGAACAGTTGTACGGATATTCGAAGGACGAACTGAACTTTAAAGAACTCAGTGGTTTCTTAAATAATGTTTCTTCCGGTCAGAACGAATCATACGATTTGATAAAGTCAGGGATGAATTGGGAACAGGACCAGGAACATAAGACCAAGTCCAAAGGGAACATCTGGGTCCATATCCGCGCAACAATTATTACGGATGATTCCACCGGAACAAAATCCGTCCTCTATGTCATTTCGGATATCACTAAGAGCCGTCAGATGCAGGACCAGGCTTCGCACAGCCAGCGGTTGGAAAGTATCGGTACTCTTGCCAGCGGTATTGCGCACGATATGAATAATATTCTCGGCCCTATCCTCATATCACTCTCATATTTTGACCGCGTCCTGATGGATGATAAATCCCGCGAGATCAATAAGATGCTCAAGGCAAATATCCTCCGCGGTTCCGACCTGATCAAACAGATTCTCGGATTCTCCCGCGTGAATCAGCAGGATACAATGGTCGTTCAGATGAAGCATATCATCCGTGAATTGGAACGCTTGATCAATGAGACATTCCCGAAGATGATTCGGGCCGAATTCTTCCCGTCGCGTGAATTGTTCCCCATCCTTGCCAATCCCACACAGATGCATCAGGTGCTCTTGAATCTCTGTGTCAATGCCCGCGATGCGATGCCCGCTGGCGGCCGGCTGGAGATCCGTGCAGATAATGTCATTATCGACGAGATGTCGACACACATCAACATCGACGCAAAGGTAGGACCGTACTGCCGCATTACCGTTGCAGATTCCGGTATCGGTATCCCTGCCGCCATTATCAAAAAGATCTACGATCCATTCTTCACGACAAAAGAGGTCGGCAAAGGGACCGGACTCGGATTGTTCAATGTCGCAGCCATCATTAATGCGCATAAAGGATTCATCGTCCTTGAATCCGAAGTCGGCAAAGGGACCACGTTCCAAATATACCTTCCGGCGACAACTTCCGCGAACATCAGCAATATCATCGAAAAGAGCGGAGATTTTCCGAGCGGCAACGGTGAGACCATCCTGTTGGTGGACGACGAAGAAGTGATCAGAAATATCTCCAAAGCGACCCTGGAGGATTATCACTACAAGGTCATTACCGCATCGAATGGCGCGGAAGCGCTCGGCATTTATGCCTCGAACAAATCGGAAATAAAGGTCGTCATACTCGATGTGATGATGCCGCACATGGATGGTCCATCGACCGTCCGTGCGATCCGTACCATGAACGAAAATCCGCACATCATCATGATGAGCGGTATCCATGCCAATGTGAAAGTGATGGATGAGTTGGGTCTTCCGCAGGAAAACTTTATCACAAAACCATTCATGATCGATACATTGCTCAAACTGATGCATCAACTATTACAACCATGAAAAAGAAAGACCTCCTCCTAGTCGATGATGACGAGACTATCTGTAGTATCGTTGCTGCAGTCTTGGAGGATAAGTTTGATATCCGCACGGCACATGACGGTTACACTGCGGTGCAGCTGATCCAGCAGCAGCCTCCTGCCATCATCCTTTGCGACATCGTGATGGACCGCGGCGACGGGTACAGTGTCATCGAATTCCTCCGTTCACGGGAAGAGTTCAACGAGATCCCTATCGTGATGATGACCAGTCTGACGGACCGGGACCTTCAGCGTAAAGGAATGCATCTTGGCGCTGATGATATCATCCAAAAACCGTTTACCGAACAGGAACTGATGCTGTCGCTGAATGCACGTTTAAGGCGATACGAACTTGAACAGCAGCTGCATAATACCGTAGGGGAACTGAATTCGCTGTTCGAAACACTTCCGGATATGTTCTTTCGTATCACGATGCTTGGCGATATTGTTGAACAGTATGGAAATAACCGGACTCTGATGATGTTCTCGTCGGGACAATCTGCTCAACGGAATATCCTGACAATGTTCCCGGAAACGAGCCGCGATGAAATGAACCGGCGGATGGAATCCGTACTGCAGAACCAGACGATCGAATACCTTGAGTTCGGTATCACGGATGATAACGGTCCCCGCTACTTTGAGGTCCGCGTCATGCCGTTCCGGATCAAAGAGGAACTGCTCTGCGTCATTCGGGATATCACCGAAAAGAAACTGAACGAAGAAGCACTCAAGCTCTCCGAAAATAAATTCTCCACAGTCTTCTTCTCCAGTCCTTCTA
>CAIVNT010000410.1 GCA_903907305.1 uncultured Ignavibacteriota bacterium | reverse complement strand
TGCCGAGGTGCACGGGGCAGAATATTTCGGGAAGAAATGCGGCGCGATAGGACATATCTCCACGTTCAGTTTCTTCGCCAATAAGATCGCAACGACCGGCGAAGGGGGGATGGTGCTGACGAGCGATGATGAACTTGCGGACAAATGCCGCTATTACAAGAATCTTTGCTTTCCGACAAAAGGGGAGCGTGTGTATCTTCACAATGATATCGGTTTCAATTACCGAATGTCGAACCTCCACGCCGCGATTGGACTCGCTCAGGTTGAGAAACTGGACCTTTATGTGGAACGGCGCCGCGAGAATAACCGTCTCTACCGTGAATATATGAGCTCTGTTCCGGGTATCGTCTTCCAGGAAGAATCACCGAATAATAAGAATGTGTATTGGATGAATGGCGTGGTGATCGATGAACAACTCTACGGTATGACGCGCAATGAACTGATGAAGAGACTGAAAGAGGATGGTATCGATACACGCTATTTCTTCCGCGGAATGCATGAGCAGGAATCACTCCGGAAATTCGGCAGCGATTGTTCCGGAGAGTATCCGGTAACGAATTGGCTGGCCGTGAACGGATTCTACCTTCCGTCCGGCTCGAATCTTACGCAGGAAGAGATCCGTTTCGTTGCGGATCGGATCATATTCCATTCATCGTCCCGGAAATGACCGCCGTTCAATGAAGACCGTGAATCCTGTGAAGAACGTATTGATCTATCTTTCCATGAAACCGCACGACGGTGGTAAATACCAGTATTCATTGAACATTCTGGAAGCACTAACCATCCTGTCGCAACGGGAGGGATTCAATTTCACTGCCATTTGTAACGATCCGCAATGGGAACAGCAGACCGGCATACGCTGCATTGCTGCGGAAAACACCCCCTCATTCATTGAACGGAAACTCAGAAGACTGTTCCTTGCAAAACTTCCGATGATCTCACTCTGGAGATTCGTCGGCAGATTCTTCGACCCGCTTCAGCGTCAGTTCTATGCACAGAATGCAGACATCATCTTTTATCCCGGCAATGACAGCTATGCCTATGAATGCGCCATCCCGTCGGTGATACCCATCTTCGATCTGATGCACCGATACGAACCGCAGTTCACCGAAGTGGGGGAAGAAACGGTCGTACGGGACAGGGACCGTCATTACCGAAGGGTCTGTTCCTATGCAAAATATATCCTTGCCGACTCGAAACTTGGCAAAGATCAGATCATGGAATCGTATGAATGTTCCCCGGAAAAGATCGTTGTGCTTCCATACACTCCGCCCCGCTATATCTACGACACTGTGGATGTGAAGATCCTGGACCGGTTCGGTCTGCCGGATCAGTTCATTCTCTACCCTGCACAATTCTGGTCGCATAAGAACCATATTGCCATCATCCGTGCACTGTCGATCCTGCGTGAACATTTTTCTATGATCGTGAATGCCGTGTTCGTCGGTTCAAATAAGAATGCACACGATTCGGTCCGGATGATGATCCACGATGCCGGACTGGAGGAACAGATCCGGATATTAGGATATGTTGATAATGCTGAATTAACGGCGTTGTATCATCGTGCTTCAGCATTGGTCTTTGCAAGTTTTTTCGGACCAACCAATATCCCTCCGCTCGAAGCCGCGGCATCAGGATGCCCGGTGATCATTTCGGATATCTATGCACATCGAGAACAACTGGGGGATGATGCCCTGTATTTCGATCCGAAGGATCCACAGGAACTCGCGGAAGTGTTGCATGCATTCTTTTCCGGCAGCAAGCGCAGCAGAGCCGTAACCGGTAATCCGGAACAATGGTCGAGGGAGAACCAATTGAAGAAGTCCGTAACGGTCATTGGGGAGATCATCCGTGACCTCGATTAGGAATTTTTCGTTCTTTATCATCGTTCTAACACTTCCGATCTTTCTTCCTGTTCTATTGTCTCCCTACGGGTATATCTACACATTCACTGTGTTGATAACGGCGTCAATATTTTACGCATCCTCTCCCAAGGAACCGATGCCGCAGTCCCGTTCAATGTCAGCCCATACGAAGATCTTCTATCTGTTCATCATCATTATCATTTCCAAGGCATTCAAATACAGCGATTTTTCAAACCCGATATTTCTTCTGCTCATTCCTTTCGTCCTCAGCCTTGCCGTCATCCGGTATGCTTCATCCGTACCGCTGGAACGTTCCGAGGAATTCATCTCCAAATGTATCGAAACGGTCTATTATGTATTCCTGATACAATTGGTCCTATCGGTGTTCGAATCTCTCGCCGGATCATATCTTGTATCCGGTTTCAATGCGGCAGCAAAGTCATATCAAGGACCGGAGGATGCGTACATTACCCGGTTCATCATTCCGGTCCCGCTATTCCTGAATCCGTTCAACTACCTGCGATTCGGGTTGAGCGGACTGCTGGGTCAGCATAATCAGTGGGGGTTACAGCTTCCAATTTATAATCTGATCTTTCTCTACGGATATCTCCGAAGCAGGAACAGCCGTTATCTGATGCTGATGTTTCTTGTGATCGTGGCGATCATTCTCAATACGACAAGAACATCTTTGGTGCTGATCGTGATCAGCGATGTTCTGCTCTTCTTCTATCTGTATGTCAGTACCTCCAAACGGTCGAGAATGATCATCTATATTATTGCGGCTGTTGTATTGGCACTGACAGCAGATAAGATCCTCCTGGTATTCCAGGCGATCGTGACAAAATCGGATACACTCTCTATCCGCCTGAGCATCTATCAATATGCATGGTATTATCTGAAGGCGCATTTCTCCGATCTGGTAATCGGGTATGATTACCATGCTCTCGGAAATTTAGTGACCGGGTTCTTACGTTCCGCCAATTATAATGTTGTGCTGCATGGATTTGAGAATGGTTTCTTTGATATGACATTCGTTTACGGTATTTCCGGTTTCATGCTTTTTCTGTTGTTCGTATTTTTTTCAGTCAGAACAATGTGGGAGAACCAGCATAAGGCGATCCTCGGCATTCTGTTCGTACTGATGATCATCTTTTTGAATATCACACTGTCGCACGTATTCCTGTCATTCGTTCTGCCGTTCATCACGCTATTCCTGATCTTGGTCTCAAAGGATGCGGTGCTGCAGAAAGAACTTTTGAAAAAACAATCCGAAGTATAACATGCTGTATATCATTCTCCCGGTCCATAACAGAATAACAACAACCGCCATCTTCATCCGGTGTCTTCTGGAACAATCATTCTCTGATTACCATCTTCTGCTGGTTGACGACGGTTCTACCGACGGCACAGCGGATTTTGTCCGGAAAGAGATCGCCCGGTGCACAGTCATCACCGGAGATGGTTCGTTGTGGTGGGCGGGGGGGCTGCAAAAAGGATTGGACTGGGTGAAGCAGCATGCTGACAGCGCGGGGGATATTCTCATGATCAATGATGATGTCCGGTTCGGACAAGATTTCCTTGCTCACGGTGTAGAACTGCTCTCCCGGTACCACAAAACGTTGATCTTAGCGCAGGCGTACAGCGAACAGACCGGTGCATTAGTGGATAAAGGAGTGCGCATCAACTGGGATCCCTTGAAATTTCAACAGGCGGAATAGGTAGAAAAGATCAACTGTCTTTCCACGCGGGGACTTTTCCTGAAAGTGAAGGATGCGCTGACGATCGGTGATTTTCATCCGTTCCTTCTCCCTCATTATCTTTCCGATTACGAATACACCTACAGAGCATATAAAAAAGGCTTAAGACTGATAACGGACAGTTCTCTTTTTTTGCATAAAAACGAAGAAACT
>CAIVNT010000409.1 GCA_903907305.1 uncultured Ignavibacteriota bacterium | reverse complement strand
CGGGAAAATATTTAAAAGCGAATGTCGGTAACATCAAGAATATCGAACGGAAGAGCGGGCAGGAAACGAATCTTGTCACCGAGATCGATAAGGCATCGGAAGCACTCATCATTAAAAAGATCCATGATCATTTTCCGGACCATGTTGTTCTTGGTGAGGAGAGCGGTGCCGGTGCGGGAAATTCAGAATATAAGTGGATCATTGATCCTTTGGATGGCACAACGAATTTTACGCACGGTCTTCCACTGTTCTGCGTGACAATCGGAATTGAGCATAAAGGAGAGATCATTGCCGGTGCGATCTACGATCCGAATGCGGATGAATTATTCACGGCGGAAAAAGGAAAAGGTGCTTTTCTGAACGGCAAACGGATATCAGTTTCAACGACTGACCGCTTGATCAACAGTCTTGTCGTGACCGGATTCCCGTACAATGTGAAAGAAAATCCAGACCACGTGACGGAACATTTCGTGAGTTTTTTGCCGCTGGCACAGGGAATACGCCGGCTTGGTTCTGCGGCGATCGACCTTGCGTACGTCGCATGCGGGCGGTTTGACGGATATTGGGAAGTATTCCTGCAACCGTGGGATAAAGCGGCAGGAATCCTTCTGGTGAAGGAAGCAGGCGGAATGGTGACGAATTTTTTCAATGATTCGAACAACTCGACAGACATTATCTATAATCCGAATACACTTGCAACGAACGGCATCATCCATCAGCAGATGCTTGATGTGATCAACAAAACGAGAAACGCATAATGGCCGGGCAAAAACAAACGATCCTCTTTGTTGATGACGAAGAAAGTCTGCTTGATATCGTCGGATCTGTCCTTGAAACGGAAGGATTCAATGTTCTCACGGCAGACAGTGTGGAAAAAGGGATCGAACATCTGAACAGGACCATCCCGGATGTGATCATATCGGACATCACAATGCCCGGGAGGAACGGATTCGATTTTTTCCAATATGTGCGGTCGCTTGCGCATCTACAGCACGTACCGTTCCTGTTCCTGTCCGCGCATTCGGATTCGGAAAGTGTTGTTGCGGGAAAAGAGATGGGAAGCGATGACTATCTGACGAAGCCGGTAGATTTTCATCTATTGCTCTCGTCGATCCGAGGCAAGCTGAAGCGGAAAGAACAGCTGCGAGAAGCGAACATGCTGCAGACGGAGAAGATCAAAACAGAGATCTTCCGTTTGATCACTCATGAGATGAGAACTCCGCTCACATCCATTCTCGGCGCTACTGAAATGCTCTCCGATTCACAGGGCGGATATACGCCAAAAGAGCTTACGGAATTCCTTCAGATGCTCCAAAACAGCAGCAAACGGCTGAACATGATGGTGGACGATTTTCTGACCGCAACGAAGATCGAATCCGGAGAGATCGTCCGAGAAATGGAACACAAGGAATTCCGGATCACGCCGATGCATATTGTGCAGCGGCTCATTGACGAACTGGAGTATCAGAGTAAGCATCACGGAGTGGTGATTGAGAACAGGATACCGGATAGTACGATATCGGTGCATATGTATGCACCTCATGTTGAAAATATCCTGAAACGGTTATTGGACAATGCGATCAAGTTCTCGAAACCGGAAGGGAGAGTGACTGTAGAATTGAGGGTGCAGGATGGATATTTGTTCTCCATCCAGGATTTCGGCATGGGGATCTCTGAAACAAAACGGTCGGTGATCTTTCAAAAGTTTGGTCAAGTCGACCGTGAGAAGTATGAACAGCAGGGGTCAGGACTCGGTCTGTATATTGCCTATCATCTTGCAAAACTCAATGGTGCAGAATTATGTTACGAAAGTATTGAAGATTCGGGATCGACATTTTATTTGAAGATCCCGAAGACAACCTAGAACTCTTCTCCGGTAACGCGTGTGATGGATGCGCCGAGATGACGTAATTTTTTTTCGATTGCTTCATATCCCCGGTCCAGATGATACACACGCAGCACTTCCGTTTCACCCACAGCTTTTAATGCCGCAAGGATCAGTGCTGCAGATGCGCGAAGATCCGTCGACATCACTTTGGTCCCCGAAAGTCCCTTCACGCCCCGAATGATCGCTGCATTATCCTTCATTTCGATATTCGCACCAAGACGCGCTATCTCAGGAACGTGCGCAAATCTATCATGATAGATTGTATCGGTGACTGTGGACGTCCCTTTCGCGATCGTCATCAGCGAGATCCATTGTGCCTGCATATCTGTCGGGAATCCGGGATACACCGCCGTGGTCACGTCCACCGGTTTGATTGATTTCGGTGCCGTGAGCTCGATAAAATTCTTGCCGATCTTCAGTTTTACACCGCAATCTTCCAAGCGGGCTGTAACAGCGGCGAAATGATCCGGAATGACATCTTCGATCCTGATGGAACCACCGCACATTGCGCCCGCGATGAGCATTGTTCCCGCTT
Organism: uncultured Ignavibacteriota bacterium; assembly: GCA_903907305.1. Taxonomy (GTDB): domain Bacteria; phylum Bacteroidota; class Ignavibacteria; order UBA10030; family UBA8401; genus UBA8401. Next base: position 2,200 of record CAIVNT010000409.1, on the reverse strand, counting down.
CGATCCTGTCCGGAATTGTGTAAACATTTGCCGGATGCAGTTCTTCAACACCTTCGATCTCGAGTGTCGTTGTTCCGATGCCGTCGATCTTTGCTCCCATCGCGATGAGCATCTCCACAAGATTGGTGATCTCGGGTTCCATCGCGGCATTTTCGATCTTCGTTGTTCCTTTTGCAAGCACAGCAGCCATCAGGACATTTCCCGTAGCACCGACGCTTGAGACATTGAACGATATGCGCGCGCCTTTCAATCGTTTTGCTTTCGCATGGATGTAACCGCGGACGAGTTCGATCTTTGCGCCAAGTTTTTTCATCCCTTCAATGTGAAGGTCCACAGGACGGGGTCCCCAGGCACAGCCGCCGGGCAGGGAGACTTTCGCCTCTCCGTACCGTGCGAGCAGCGGTCCAAGCACATAGATGGATGCACGCATTTTCTTCACATGTTCGTACGGTGCCTCGAACTTGTTTACACGGAATGTGTTCACTTCCAGTGTTTTTCCTTTGCGTTCGAATGTCACACCCATGGTCTGCAGCAGTTTGGACATGGTCGCAACATCACGCAGGTCCGGAGTATTCTGCAGTTCATATTTTCCGCTTGCGAGAAGTGTTGCCGGCATCAATGCCAGTGTGGCATTCTTTGCGCCGCTGATGGAAACTGTTCCATTCAGCTTTTTTCCACCTTTAATGACAAATTTATCCATAGACCCAGGCTCAACCTTTCAAAATTATTTCGTAGAATGTTGCTAAAAATTGGTCAAAAAACAAATTACACGATCGTATGGCTGGACGGAATTTGAATATGTTGATAAAGAGTTTTGAGAAAAACGCACCCGATGAATGCGGATTATTGCATCTTTGTTTTTGAGAAGAAGCGGAGTAAAGGAATTTCTATGAGCGTGATTAGGACACTGACGGAAGTTGAGCCGACGAATCCTGTCAGGATCTGAGCCGGCAGAGAATTCATGGTGCGGCTGGATGCCATGAATCTCCCGATCTCATCATCCGATGCACCGCTGAGGATGAGCTTCCTGCGCTGCCATTCGATTGTTAATTCGATCCACTCGGGATTAATGTAGAGACGGTAGATGATCATAAATACAGTAAACATGAGCGCAGAAAAGAAAGCAATGCGGAAGCCTGTGTCAACTCCTGTCTTCCACGCAAGAGGTCCTCCTGATTGTTTCTGACGGTCGTGAAGGGCAGAAAAAATGAGGATGATGGGAACAAGGATGGAGAAATATCCGGAGTATTGACCGATTTCGGGAGAACTGGTATGAAATCCGAGTGCAAATTCTGCGAGGACCCACACGCTGAGTCCTGTTCCGCAGAGAAAGGCGTATTTCACATCGTTGTTCATTGTTCAGCGCCGATTGTTTTTTTTGTTTTTCGTGTAAAAAGAGTGCTGAGATTTCCGACAATGATGGTTGTTGTACAACCAATGAGTGTATGCCATGTGAAATCGATCTTGGAATATGTCAGAACAATGATCATAGAAATTATTCCCGCAACAAATCCTGCAAACGCATCGATCTGATTCGTCCGCTTGAAGAGCAGACCGAGAAAGAATGTGCCGAGCAGACCACCGTAAGTGAACGAAGCGATCTTCAGTCCGATCTCAACAACGGGATTCTTCGTATCCGTAAAGAGCATCGCACCGCCGATCAGGACCAAACCCCATAACAGTGTGAAGCGTTTTGACCATTTGATCTCTGTCTTTTCATCGAGATTGCTCCCGCGAGAAGTCAGCTTGAACAGATCGAGAAATGTGGATGATGCAAGAGAACTGATGGAGGAGGAGAGTGTTCCCATCGCCGAGGCGAGAACTCCCGCAACGACGAGTCCTGCAAGGCCGACGGGAAGCTGTTCAACGATGAATTTCGGAAAGATCTCGTCGGAAGATTTCAATCCGAGCTGCTGGAACGGAACGCTGTGGTAGAATGCAAACAGACAGAGTCCTAACACTAAAAAGAATGCGAATTGAATGATGATGACCGATGCATCAAGGATGAGCGCTTTTTGACTTTCCCACTTTGAGCGGCATCCCAAGAGTCGCTGTACCAGTAACTGATCCGTGCCGTGCGATGCCATGGAGAGGAATGTGCCGCCAAGCAGACCGCCGAGCAGGGTGTACGGTGAAGAAAGAAATTCTATGAATGAATTACCGGTTGTCAAATTGATCATGGAAAATTTATCCATCCCAT
>CAIVNT010000408.1 GCA_903907305.1 uncultured Ignavibacteriota bacterium | reverse complement strand
TCGTTCCTGCCGTTCTGTACTTGAGCAACACCGGGAAGGATGGAGATTGCGCGCACGACATCTTCCAATCCTCCGGGAAGTCTGCGGATCTCTTCCGCGCCGAGAGTCTGCACGCTGATAGGCGCATCCGGCGATTTTTGAAAATAGTCGGTTGTGACGGTAATGCCTTCGAGTTCCACGGAAGATTCCATCATCTCAAAATGTACATCCGCGGGTTTACCGACAGCAACGACGACGTCAGTTTTTATTTTCGGTTGAAAACCAAGTCCGCTGGCGCGAAGAACATACGTGCCGATGGGAACACTACTAATGACGAAGTTTCCGTCGATGTCAGTTGCAGCACCGAGTGTGGTTCCCTGAATAACAACCGTAGCACTGACGACCGCTTCTTTCGTGGCATAATTCTTTACATGGCCGACGATCTTTCCTGTCAACTTTTGTGGACTCTCCTGTGAATACAGTGTGAAACTGAATAGAACTGATAGAATTGCAAAATATGATTTCATGGCCTTTAAGTATTGTGGTAGTGAAAACGCCGGATTGGATGAAAATGTTCCGAAAAACGAAAAATAAATATGGAATCTCTTAACCACGTTATTCGATCATGGCTAAAATCTCTTCGTAGATAGTTGTCACAAATTGTTCGTGTTCCGGTTTCATCAGAACGCTTCTGAGGATCTTTGTGGATGGAGAATCGATTGAAAAAGCGGGGGCGATCTCTTGAATGGATACAGAATCAACGGTATAGGAAGCGAGGTACAATGGGGACTCGGTCCGGGTCATTGAGGAGCGGACGATCTTTTCTGTTAAAAGCGAAACATTTGATGCGGAGAATTGTTTTGACCGCGGAACATAGACGACAATATCAAGATCCGGTTTGCCGTATTCGATCAATGTCCTGCTCGAAGAGATCAATTCACTCCAGACCAGTGCAGCATTCCGGGATTTTGCGAGGATCGGTCCGAGTCCTTCGTCCGGCCGAAGCGGGAATGCTTTGAGTGTTGCCCACAATGCGGCGGCGGATGCTCCTGCACGTGAACACTCGAGAGAAATTTCTCCGAGATGAAGATCCGTTGACGTAAAATAGGTGTACGGCGAATCATGTTGATAGAATTTTCCCACACCCGGGTCTTTGAAGATGACGCATCCGCAGCCGTACGGCTGCAATCCATGTTTATGCGGATCGATAACGATACTATCACAATCCTTTAATGCTTTGAATGGTTCAGGCGCAATCGCAGGAGTCGACCGTTGTGCGAGCAGTGTGAAGAATCCGCCGTATGCACAATCGGCATGGATCCTCACGCCGTATTGTTTGGCGAGCGGAAGGATCGTATGAAGGGGTTCAACAGAGCCGGTTCCTGTCGTTCCGATCGTTACGACCAGTGTTCCGACCGTTCCTTTCTTAAAAAGAGTTTCGACGGCATCCAGATTATTCACATCCACGAAAATGGAACGTGATTGGATGACTTCACACATCCGATAATGGGTATAATGCGCCTGCGAAGAGAAGGCAATCGCTTTTCCAGGATGGATACAACGCGAGATCCATAGTGCTTCAAGATTCGCGATAGTACCGCTGGATGTCAAATGTCCTATATGTTCATCATAGCCGAACATTGAAGCTATCTGACGGACAACATCGAATTCCATCTTTGCTGTGGCAGGAC
>CAIVNT010000407.1 GCA_903907305.1 uncultured Ignavibacteriota bacterium | reverse complement strand
GCAACGAAAACATTCTACCATCAACAACATGTCGCCGGTGCAATACGAATTAACTCAACATGTTCCTTAACCCCGTGTCCGAATTACCGGGGCAAGATCATTGTGGGATTTTGTGCCTTAGTGCTTTTGTGGCGAACCCTATCAAATAATGTACTTTTGCCGATGTGCAAAAGACTGACTTTTTTGTTGAATAAACTTTCATCAATATACCCGCCCGGAGAGGAAAACGAAGGGTGTAAAAACGGCATTCTAATGGGTTGATTACGACAAAAGGATTTTTTATTATTATGTCATGAAAAAACACATTTCCATCCTCGTCCCCGACGGCGCAGCGGTTTTAGGCTGTATTGAAGGGTCATTAAAGACCTTTCGCATCGCGAATGCATTCCTTGAGAGCAAAGGACGACAGCCGATGTTCACCATCCAGCTGGTTGCTTTGACGAAAGCGCCCCGTTCTTATGACGGATTCTTCACTGTTCAACCTGACGCTACTATTGCAAGCGTGAAGAGGACCGATCTGATCATCATCCCTCCGGTGAACGGGAAGATGGATGAGGTCGTTGCGTTGAATGAAAAGTTCTTTCCATGGATCCGTGAGCAGCATGCTTCGGGTGCTGAGGTCGCCAGTCTCTGCGTCGGCGCATTCCTTCTGGCCGCAACGGGACTGCTTGACCAAAAGAAATGTTCCACCCACTGGTCCGCAGAACATCTCTTCAGGAATATGTTCCCCGCGGTGGATCTTGTTTCCGAAAAGATCATTACCGACGAAGATGGTGTCTACTCCAGCGGCGGCGCAAATTCGTTCTGGAATCTCCTTCTCTATCTTGTAGAAAAATATGTAGACCGTGAAATGGCAGTGCACATCGCAAAGTATTACGAGATCGAGATCGACAGAGAAAGTCAAGCATCGTTCTTCATGTTCAAAGGGCAGAAGGGACATGAGGATGCACAGATCAAAAGAGTGCAGGAGTTCATTGAAAGCAATTTTCAAGAAAAGATCACGGTCGCCGAACTGGCGGAGATGGTGGCATTGAGCCGAAGAAATTTAGAACGGAGATTCAAGAAGGCAACGTCGAATACGGTGGTGGAATACATCCAGCGGGTGAAGATCGAATCCGCTAAGCTGAATCTGGAATCATCGCAGGACAATGTGAATGAAGTGATGTATAAAACGGGATACACGGACACGAAAGCGTTCCGCACAACATTTAAAAAGATCACGGGACTCTCCCCTGTGCAGTACCGGCAGAAGTATAATCGCGAATCACCGATGGGGGCAATGTAAAGAATTTACATCATAACAATTGTTTACATCCCTTTTCTCGTATAACACTATCCCAATATTTATGAAGAAGCTATTCGTCCTGCTCATTACTGTTGGCGCACTCTCTTTTTTAGCCGCGCAAACCAATGCGGACCAAAAAGAGATCGTCGTTCTTCTCCACGGTTTGGGCCGCGGCAAAAGCATCATGTATCCGCTCCGCGATCATCTGCGGAAAGAAGGATTCAGCGTTGCGCTGGTGGATTACCATTCCATCGGCAGATCGCCACAGGATATCCTAAAGGATGTTGCACTGCAGATCAAATCGTTCACTTCCGATTCTGCGCAAACGGTCCACTTTGTCGGTCACTCGCTCGGCGGTCTATTGATTCGGGCGTATCTGGACAGTGTCACCGTGCCGCATCTCGGACGAATAGTGCTTATCGGAAGTCCGAACGGAGGGACACCGTTCGTTGACCGCTTCCGTGAAACGTGGTGGCTGAAAATGGTTGGGCCGGTCGCTTCATCGCTGGGAACAGATGCAAAAAGTTTTCCGAAAACTCTTCGGAGGCCGTATTATCCGGTAGGGATCATCGCCGGAAATTCTTCGGTGATCAACAACGAAGATCTTATTCCCGGTGACGATGACGGGATCGTTCCGGTAGAATCAACAACGGTGGAAGGAATGACCGATTTTTTTTTGGTGCCTGTTTCTCACTCCTTTCTTCCTAAAGATGAAATGGTCATGCAGCAGACGAGCGAATTTTTGAAGCATGGAAGATTTCTGCATGAAAGAAATATTGTCAAGTGAACAGCCGAAACCGTGAGTGCACCTGCTCTCCGCCGCTTTCTTCGCACCTTGTAATTACAAAGTAATTGCGATAGATTACTACCGTCCGTTCCACTTCTCTCCTTCCGCAACGAAAGCATCAGCCTATGAAACACGTGGTATTCATTCTTCTCCTGTTCCCGGCATTCCTCATCCCTCAAACCGATGACAGCCGTACAATCTATCATGATTCCACTTTGGTCCGCATCGATGTCACCATCGATCCTTTAAAACTCCAGTGGATATACAATAACGTGAACAGCGACAGTGAACATGTTGCTTCGTTCCGTTTCCGGAACAGTACGATCGACGAGATGGTCGATTCGATCGGCTTCCGTCTCCGCGGGAACACCTCGCGTGAGGCGAAGAAGAAATCATTCAAGATCTCTTTTAATTCCTTCGTGAATGGCAGACAATTTCACGGGATTGAGAAGCTGAATTTGAACGGCGAACATAACGATCCCTCCGTCATTCGCAGCAAACTGGCGGCGGATATCTACCGCGATATCGGCATGCCGGCATCGCGCGCGAATCACGCGAAGATGTATATCAATGGGAATTATTACGGACTGTATGTCTCCGTGGAACATATTGACGAAGAATTCCTGAAGAAACGATTCACGGATGACAGCGGCAACCTCTGGAAGTGTCTCTACCCCGCCGATCTGAAATATCTCGGAAGCGATCCGAATCTCTATAAAAATCTGAAGAATGGTACCATCCCCGCATACGAACTCTCCACCAACGAAGATGCCGGGGACTTTTCCGCATTGGCAAAACTGATTGACATCATCAACAATACCCCGACCGCTTCGCTTGCGGACTCATTGGAGCAGTACCTTCATGTCTATCGCGTCCTGCAGTATCTTGCCGTTAACACGCTTGTCGGCAGTTGGGATGATTACCGGTCGCTGATGAACAATTATTATCTCTATTACATTCCTTCCGAGAAGCGATTCACGATCATTCCTTATGACTACGATAATACATTCGGTGTGGATTGGTTCAGCGTCAATTGGGCGACAGCAGATCCGTACAATTATCCCAAGGCGGTTGCCATTGCGCGTCCGTTATCGGACAAGATCATGGCAAATGATCAATACCGTGATCTTTTCACACATTTCCTCCGTTTTTATCGCGAACGTGTCTATCTTCTTCCGTTGTGGGAACCGCGGATCGACCGGCTGAAAGGATTGATCGATGTTGCGGCGGCGGAAGATTCATTCCGAACGCTTGATTATAATTTCACCGCCGCTGATTTTAATAATTCCTACACTGCTTCCACATTTCAGAAACTTCATGTGAAATTCGGATTGAAAGGATTCGTAAATACGCGCAACTCGAGTCTGTCCGCTCAACTGAACAGCAAAAATTCAGCGGCATTTGTTTATGTCTCGTCGTTTTCGCCACCGCGCCCTTCATCCAAAGACTCCGTCAGTGTAACTGCCTCGGTGTTCGGTCCTGCCGGAGTGAAAACCATGTGGATGGAGTTTTTTACTTCACCGCTTTCCTCTATGACCATTATCCCTATGATCTCCGCAGGAGTCCCGCAGACACAGCGCGTGGAAGAAGCGGACCGGTGGAACGGAACGCTCCCTCCCATCACATCGGGAACGACAGCGCGGTATAGGATATTCGTGAAAGATTCACTGGACAGAGTCACAGCGTATCCAAGGACTGGATCCGTAGAATTCACTTCCGCAGCGGCGGCGGCACCGTCGGTGGTGATCAACGAGTTCATGGCGGATAACGGAACGATTCCCGATTCTGCGGGTGAGTTTGACGACTGGGTGGAATTGTATAATCCGACTACATCGGCCGTTTTATTGACCAATAAATATTTAACGGACAAGAACGGTACGTTCACAAAGTGGATGTTCACTCAGCCTGATCTTTCCCTCCCGCCGGGCGGGCGCGTGATCGTCTGGTGCGACGAACAGTTGGACCAGAAAGGAATCCACGCAAATTTTAAATTGAGCGCAGGCGGGGAATTTATCGCGCTGACGGACAGCGACGGAGTGACGGTGCTGGATTCGATCACCTTTGGTGCACAGAAAAAAAATATCTCTTTTGGTCGTTTTCCCGATGCGGGTGTTTCGATGGGATTCATGTCCCCTACTCCGCTTGCAGTGAACAGTGTTATTACATCGGTGGGTCACCCGGAATCAGTCCCGGAATGTTTTTCTATTGCGGCATTTCCGAATCCATTCAATCCCGCAACAACGATCCGCTACTTTTTGCCGCAGGATCAATTGGTATTAATGAATATTGCCGATCTTCTGGGACGGAGTGTGTGGAACAGATCACCGGAACGGATCTCCGCGGGAGAACATTTTGTTATTTGGGGTGGAAAGGATGATCGGGGAAATTCTTTGTCGTCAGGAATGTACCTGTTCAGAATGCAGGCGGGAAGCACGGTTTCAATACTCAAACTGATGCTGTTAAAATAATACACCGTAGGACGAAGCGTCGCTTCGTTCTACATTTTTTTGTGCGTAGATGTCGAATACCTTAACGTAGTCGGACATCTGCTTTTCACTCCGTGTTCTCTGTAGTGAAAAATATCTCATTCGTATTTCACCCCCGCATAATCCATGATCGCCTGCGGAACATGCGGATCCGCCGCAAAGAATTTTCCTTTATATCCCCGCGTCAGCGCCCACCGGTCCAACCAGGAGATACCGCCGCCGCCGTAGAATGTATCAGAAGATCGGTATGCTTCATCCTGCAGCGCTTCGGTCAACGTGCAAAACGAATATCCGTCACTGCAGATCATCTGACACAATCCCCAATAATAATCACCGTTCAGTCTGTTCGCATGGATCAACAGGATCTGCCGTATCTGCCGATGAAAGAGCGTGTCGGATAACCATTCAAAGTAGCGGAATTTTTTCTGCATATACGAAAGGTATTCCTGACCGACACTGTCCATCATCGTTGAATCATTCAATGAGATCGCTTTGTCGTAGGCAGATGCAAAGATCCATTCTGCATTATCGACAGTAACGGGTGCAGTTGTGTATCCGAGAGAATCCAAAAATATTGTGAGCGTTGACCGTGTAAGACTATCCCGCCCCGTCTGCAAAAAGGGATGACGGAAGAATTGTGGCTTTTTGTTTTGAACTGCCAGCAGTTCCTTGATAGATCGTTCTCCTTTAAGGATATCCTCTTTCGCTTCGGCGACGGGGACCTGATTCTGACTCTTATGCGCGAATGTATGATTACCGAGATCGATCCCCTGGTCCAGCCAGAGCTTCAGGATCTTTACTCGCTCGGCATCGCGCCGCCCGTCCACGATCAGTTTTTCTTCGTTCACAAATGCGGTGACGGGAATACCATATTTGTCGATCTGCCCCAGCAGTCGGAGCGTTACGCGCAGGAGCTCTTTGTTGTTCACTTTGGATGCGATGTTCAGCGGAAGATCGTCCATGGTGATAGCAACGCATTTATCATCACCCTGTGCGTTTGATAATTGATAGAGACAGAATATTCCGAACACCAATGATCTTAATGAGATCTTCATTTTCTCCTGCTGATAATTTGAAGATGATGTTACTATAGTAGATGTTACACCCGAAAGATGCAAGCAAGGTGAAAGTGATTCAACAACTTACTATCTTTAATGTAGGACACCTTTTAAAGGTGTCCTACATTATTACCATAAATCTATGTCAAAACTCCTCTCTCGATCAAGAACATCACACTCAAAAACCGCATCGTCGTCTCGCCGATGTGTCAATACTCATCCGTCGACGGATTCTCCAACGACTGGCATCTCGTCCATCTCGGAACGAGAGCGGTCGGCGGCGCAGGACTTGTCATCACTGAAGCATGCGCCGTCTCTCCCGAAGGACGCATCTCACCGGACGACATCGGTATTTGGAAGGAAGAACATATTGCAGGACTAAAGCGCATCACAGAGTTCCTCCATCAGCAGGGAGCGGCAGCGGGGATCCAACTTGCTCATGCCGGACGCAAAGCATCCGTCTCGTCTCCATGGAAAGGCGGAACGCAAGTATCAGCCGAAGCAGGAGGTTGGCAAACTGTCGGACCGAGTGAGATACCGTTCAAACCGGAAGAGAATCCTCCGACGGCGTTGGACCATGCCGGCATACAAAAAGTGATCAGCGATTTTACGGTAGCCGCACGGCGAACACTCGCTGCTGGATTCGACGTGATCGAGATCCATGCTGCGCATGGTTATCTGATCCATGAATTTCTTTCTCCGCTCAGCAATAAACGAACGGATAACTACGGCGGTTCATTTGAGAACAGAATCCGTCTGCTGAAAGAAGTTATCCTATCAGTAAAAACCGTTTGGCCTGAGAAGAATCCCCTTTTTGTCCGCATCTCCTCCTCCGATTGGACTGAGGAAGGATGGATGATCGATGATTCCGTCGCGCTTGCAAAGATATTGATTGAGCTCGGCGTTGATCTGATCGATTGTTCTTCGGGCGGAAATTCTGCAACAGCACGCATCCCGATCGGTCCCGGATATCAGGTGCAGTTCGCGGACGCGATACGAAAGACGGGAATATTAACGGGAGCGGTCGGTATGATCACCTCCGCTGAGCAGGCAGAAGCAATTTTGACGGAAGGAAAAGCAGACGTGATCTTTCTGGCGAGAGAGCTCCTGCGTAATCCGTATTTTCCATTACAGGCTGCACAGCAATTGGCGGAAAATATTGAGTGGCCGGCACAGTATGTTCGCGCAAAACCTGTTAACAAATAATGGGACGGACTTTCGTCCGTCCCTACATATCGTCTCAGTGTCCTCTGTGATGAATACTGTTACACCAGCGGTAAATACCGCTCTTTCACCACATCCATCGTCCACCGCTGATGTCCTGCTATGATGAAGGCAATGGAAAGGACGGAATACGGTCCGCGGAATCCGACTCCCGTCATCATCAGCATCTCTTTAGTAAATGATCCGAATAGTGCGATGACCGAGCGGCGAACGATCTTCATTTCTTCAACAAGTTCATCCAATGTTCTTCGGTTCGCGTCGGAATTCTTCACATACAGTTCCTCGTCGAATGAAAGCACCTGTCCTGTTTCACCGCGTGCAAATGCAACGGCCCGGTAGTCGAATACTCTCTCCGTATCGATCATATGCTGCAATATCTCTTTGATCGTCCATTTGCCCGGCGCGTAGACATTGTCGCCGACCGCGCGAAACGTGTCGAGTGGAAGCTGGGCTAATTCCCGCAGACCGATCTCTAACGCTTCAAGATGATCAACATCGTCCGTCTTATTGATATACCGGTCGAAATATTCGGGCATGGGCTTGATGTCTGATCGTTTCATTTGTCCTTCTCCTTTTGAATGATGGTGCTGTGAAAATACGTTTTTATGATCATGTCAGTCAAGAGACAGATGTAAGCATTCCGAAATTGTTCGATAAACTGAATATGCATACTTACCAAGTCTTCTAGACTTGGCAAGTGTCTTTTTCAATAATGTGTTCAAAGTATCTTCGGCAAGATTTTCAATTTCTTTTTCGCTATGTTCTCTTTATGAAAAAGCGTAAAAAACTCCCGCTCAATGGAATCGTGAAAGAATTCTATTCCAACAAGGTCCTCTCGGTAACAGGACGGGTCTCCAAGGGGATCAAGATCGGCGTCTGGAAGTATTATCTCCGTAACGGACAGCTTCGTGCCGTCGGTAAATTTTCGCGCGGCGAAATGACCGGTACGTGGACGTGGTACCGCGAGAACGGCATGCTCTGGCAGACCGGAACATTCGCGCAGGGAGAGAAACAAGGCCCCTGGAAACGTTATCACCTGAACGGAAAGCTGTTCGATGCCGGCCGTTTTAACCACAATGCCAAGAGTGGGATGTGGAAGATCTACGACACCAGGGGGAAACTACTTAAGAAGCTCACCATTAAAAGCAAACAGTAATATATTTTACCTCTCTTACATGTGTTTTCCGATTTGCGAGTTTAAAAGGCTAATTTATGGAACTACCAAAATTTCATGAAACTTTTAACCCCATTCTTAATATTTTGAGCAATGGGACAACGATACATCACAGAGAATTGTTAAATCGAGTTGTTGATAAATACTATTCTACACTTCCTCAGGCTTTACTGGAAGAAAAAATGAAGAATGGTGATCGGTTAATTTTAAACCGTATTGCTTGGGGAAAATCCTATCTAAAAAAAGGTGGGTTTATTTCTTACCCAGAGCGAGGAACGGTGCAAATCACCAAAAAGGGTAAAGATGCTGTAAACAAAAAGCTGACTTTGCAGGATGTAGAAAGCAGCAGCGATTTTATGGATTTTTACTCAGATGAAAAAGGTAAAAGAGTTGAAAAGAATAATAATTCAACACCTCAAGATTTGATTGATTCAGGATTTTTCGCAATAGAAAAACAAACAAAAAGTGAATTATTAGAAAAACTCAAAAAAATTGACCCTTATTATTTTGAAAAAGTAATTTTAATCCTTTTGAAAAAAATGGGATATGGTGATTTTGTAGAGACTACGAAATCTGGTGACAAGGGAATAGATGGAATCATTAATGAAGACAAATTGGGTCTTGATAAAATTTACATTCAGGCTAAAAGATATACTGAGAATAAAGTCCGTGAAAAGGAAATTCGAAACTTTATTGGTGCTATGAGTAGCGATACTACAAAGGGTGTCTTTGTTACAACTTCAACTTTTGATGTTGCGGCAATAAAAAAAGCTTATGATGCTCATCATAAAATTATTCTCATTGACGGTTTAAAATTAGTGGACCTTATGTTTCTATATGGTGTTGGAGTTCAGATTAAAAATATCTATGAAGTTAAAGAGGTAGATGAAGATTTCTTTGATGCTGCGTAAATAGATTCCCGCCAACAACGTGCGGGAATGACATGGTATTTGCAATAAATTCATGCATATTTCTTTCCGTCCTATTACACATACCGATAATGTAAAGATCGCCGAAGTCATCCGCACTGTCTTCCGCGAATTCAAGATCGACCGTCCGGGTACCGTTTACACCGATCCAACAACGGATGATCTGTTTTCGCTTTTCCAAAAAAGCGGAAGCTCCTATTGGATCGCCGAAGATGCCGGTGCAATCGTCGGCGGCTGTGGGATTTATCCGACCAATGGACTGCCTGACGGCTGCGTTGAACTGGTAAAATTCTATGTGGCGGCTGAATACCGCGGCAAGGGTGTCGGCAATCTGTTGATGCAGAAAAGTTTTGAAACTGCAAAGCAGCTCGGATACACGCAGATGTATCTTGAATCGTTTCCTGAACTCTCCAAAGCGGTAAGCATGTATGTCCGTTCCGGTTTCGTGCAGATCGATCATTCTCTCGGCAACTCCGGCCATTTCGCTTGTAATCTGTGGATGCTCAAGGAGCTCCGGTGAAAAGAACGATCCTCCCATACGGCATTGCGATGGCGCTGCTCATCACGCTGCTGAAGATCGTGGAATACCGTTTCTTCATCTTCGGCGATCTGGCGATCGAATTCTATGTTGGTTTCATGGCATTTCTGTTCACATCGCTTGGCATCTGGGTGGGATGGAAACTGACGCATCGTCCGGTTGTTGTGCACGATCCCGGTTTTCATCCAGACGCAGACGCGGTTGAATCGCTCGGCATCAGCAAGCGGGAACTGGAAGTGCTTGAACTGATCGCGCAGGGACTCTCCAACCGCGAGATAGCAGAAAAATTATTCCTTTCCCCGCACACTGTCAAATCGCATTCATCCAGTCTCTTTATAAAACTTAATGCACGGCGACGCACAGAAGCAATCAAAAAAGCGAAAGAATTGGGAGTGTTAGGATAACCTTGTCTGAGTAGCGAAATACACAACACTCCTACCCTTGTCAGGGTTACGCTGAATTATACTAGCCCTGACAATGCTATCATCAAACAAAAGGATGAATCCCCATTTTTCATACTTTCGGGTGATGCGAGAATGGGATGTCGTTCAGTATTTTGGGACACGTTTCGATCCCGAAAACAAGGACGAACAAAACGATTCTTTCAATAATCAAAGGAATACTTATGCGCAAGATCGTTCTCATTTACGGCTCCATCGCCGGTCTATTGATGGACATGATGTTCCTCATCAGTTTCTGGATGATGGAAAAAGGGATTATCACCTTCGACAACAGTGAACTCTTCGGCTACACCACCATGATCATCGTACTGTCGCTCATCTTCATGGGAGTGAGGTCGTACAGGAATACTCATCTCAGAGGCATCATGACATTCGGCGGCGGACTTAAAGCGGGATTGCTCATCGCCTCAATTGCGGCGTTGTTCTACGCCGGCGGCTGGGAGATATATTACAACACCGTGCCGGGAATGAAGGAGACATATTTGGAGCGGTACGCAGAAATGTGTAAGAAGAAGATGCAGCATGATGGTGCCGCTCCGGAAAAGATCGAAGCAAAGATGATCGAGCTGAAACAGATGGCAGTGTGGTATAAGAATCCGTTTCTGCGGTTCGGTATGACGCTGGCTGAGATCCTTCCCGTTGGGATTGTGGTCGCGTTCATCAGCGCGGGGATCCTTAGAAAAAAAGGAGTGCTGCCGGCGTAAGGCGTTCTTGAATCAACATCCCATGTTATTCTGCGTCCGAGCGATAGTGAGGACGAAGAATCTGAAGCTAAAAACTATTCTCATACATTTTTTATTTTGTAGATTCTTCCTGCCATACAATAGGCAGGCACTTCGTCCCGATCAACATTGACGTGCCACGCACTTTAAAAATGGGTGGCAGGTTGTTAGATACTATTTAAGAAGAAGAAGTTTTTTCGTCTGCGAAATATTCCCTGCCCGAAGTGTATAGAAATAAATGCCGCTTGAATACGCCGATGCATTCCACTGCACGGAGTATGTTCCCGCCTGCTGTTCTCCGTTCACTAATTGTTCGATCTCTTTTCCAAGCAGCGTGTGGACCGTCAGCGAAACCGGACCGATGAACGGCAGTTGATAACTGATGGTGGTCGTCGGATTGAATGGATTCGGATAATTATTGGAAAGAAAAAATTCTGCGGGAACGGTTTCGGAAACAAGTTTTACTCCCATATAGACATCGTTGAGCATTCCCGGAGTGCCGTACAACGCGGATGCTTTCCATGATTCCGGCAATGCATTGTTCTTTTGTGGATCGATCAATGAGAGAGTCGGTCCCAGACCATTCGGCGATGTGACCCAGGGTGCTGTCGGTAGGAACTGAACCTCGTCAACGACCGATGATTCCGCATTCATCAGCCGGATCGTTTCTCCACTGCTGCTGAGTCCGAAGCTCATATTTCCGGTCACATTCTTCACATTAGGACGAAGCGAGCGGAACTTCGCCGTGTCCCTGCAGAGCACAAGATAATTTCTGCTGCACAGTTTTACTCCGGAACCGAATGTGAACATATTCACGCTGTCCTTCCCGAATTTCCATACCGAAAGATCGACGGAATCCGCAGAAGGATTATACAGTTCCACCCAATCATCCGTGTCGAACAGCAGCGAGGATTTGTAATTGATCTCGTTGATCACGGGGCCGGTCACCGACAGCGCAGCCGGTTCGAACACGGCGGTGAGCAGACCGGCACCCGACAGTACGATCGTTGTCTCGGGTGACGAAGAGGATATCACACCTTCCCATTTCACGAAACGGTATCCCGGCATTGCCTGCGCTTTGAGTTTTACAGGGATCCCTTTAAAGAATGCATTCAGTGATCCGTTCGTCTTTACTTCTACTGAATGTGTGAAGACTTTTCCCATTGCAGGACTATTCCTGCTGATGGTGAGGATGGCGTATCCGTTCAACGAGAATTTCGTGTTGATGAATCCCACCATCGCTGCGGGACGCTGCTGCGCAAAATCACGCATGATCTGCACATTTCCTTCCCATGTTTTCGTATCCAGGGACATGGATTGCGGCCAGCGGAGTTTGTGACGCGGGATCTCGGAAGCGATCCGCTGCGCAAAGCTGTCGATCACCGATACCACGTGACTCCGTTCATACGTGGTATTGATGTGCGCCATGAACCGCTGAATGAATTCATTTCTGAATCCGGTATTCTCCAATAATTTTCTCAGCATCAGTGTAGACCACGGCGGATTCGGCCAGCTCGGTCCGTTCGTTGCCGTTGCATTTGCCAGTGTGTTAGTATTGTATTGTCCTTGTGCGTTGCCACCGAACGTAAAGTCCATATCATAGACCATCCATCGCCATTTTGCTTCCGGCTTTCGTTCACGCCACACTTTTGTATTCGATCCCGGCCAGTCCCCGTTCGCGGAATAGATCTGCGCGATCTCGTAATCGATATACGCATTGATGTCCACGAACGTCAGCAGAGAATCGTAATTGTTTTGCACGGAAAGATCTTTCGTCGCTATGAACGTATTCATCGCGTCGTATGCTACCATATCCCCGTTGTTCGCCTCCTGTCCTTTGCTGATCTCGATCAGGTCCACATTATTCGGGTCTGCTCCAAAATGTTCTTCCAGATAATGCTCGTTCAGTTTTTCGCGGATGTTATGGATACCCCAGTACTGTCCGTTGATGAATACGATGGATGGACGGTAATCCTGGGTCTCGATCTTCATTCCCTGCCTGATCAATTCCTGCACGAAGGCATCACGGAACATCGTCCTCCACCAGTCCTGACCGGAACTGCGGAGTGTAAAATTATTGTAGTCTGAAATGAGCTGGCCGGGGAAAATCGGATATCGAAGTTTGTCCGGTCCATAGGTACTCCGAAAATAAAACGCCAGCGATTTCTGCGGATAGAGCCGCGAACATCCGCCGTAGATCTTTATTCCGGCCGAAACTTTGAATGCCGATAGTTTATCCGTCTCGAACAATTCGATGTCGATAGGACGCTCCCAATCCTGATTCCAGTTCCGCGGAACGGTGCTGCAGTGGTCAATAATACCGTTTGTCCCCGCAACATAAATGCCGGAGGTGTCGCTGAAGAGGTTCTCGGGATCCGTTACCAGTGAAAAGACGGGAAGATCGGTCTTCTCGTTCACAAAAAAAGGTGCGGTGACAACAGCGCTCGGTAGCGAACCGGACTTGAATGCTTTTGCCCGCAACACTCTCGTTGAATCGATCGTCACCGGAGTGGAATATTGCGGACTCGATTCTGTCGGCGTGTGTCCGTCCAATGTATAGCGGACGAGCGCGCCCGGAGGCGGAGTGATCGTCACCGTGAATGCGTTTGGATAGAATCCCGATGGAAGAGAAAGTTGCGGCTGAGGTAATTTATTCGCGATGCTCAATTCAGTATTTGCTTCACCCGGTGTTGCAGGAGACATAGTGAACCACGCGGAAGCACCGTCGGGAAATCTTCCGAACGAAACATCGTCCTGCTGCGCACCGAAGATGACCGTATCGACTCCTGTGCCGGAAGGATCGAACAATCCGATGCTTTCGCCTGAAGCGCTCAATTTAAAATTTGTATGGACGCCCGTTGCCTTGTCGTCCGGCCAGATGATGATATATGATTGTGCGGGGATGATGATATCAGTCGTAAAGATGTATTTCGCCGGCAGCGAAAGAAGATCGGTGATGGAATATCCTTTAAGATTCACAGGAATATTGCCGGAATTATACAGTTCAACCCAATCAGCAAAGCCGGCGTAATCGGGATCGGCGATCGTTTTGGTGTTCGCTGCCATGAACTCGTTGATGATGATTTTCTGAGCGCGGGATTCGGATGCGGCAAGAAGGAAGAACAATACCAGCGGGAGAACGAAAGAATTCGTTAAGGATCTCATATTTGCTCACTTTCAGGAAAGACCGGCAGATGCCGTCCCCGAAAGGTACAAAGAAAGAGCCGAAGTTGCGGAAAAAAAGAGATTCGGAGAGCGTTCGGTCAAATTGAACGTTGTTTTACTTTGAATTTCGAACCGTATCTGCTCATTCCCTTCATGAGCGGCAGGAGTTTTTTCCCTTCTTTGCTAAGCGCATATTCCACTTTCGGCGGAACAATGCTATACACTTTTCTGGTGATGACGCCGTGCGCCTCCAGCTCGCGCAGTGTCTGCGTGAGCATCTTGTCGTTGATCACTACCAGGATCTTCTTCAATTCGCCGAACCTTTTCGGTTTGTCCCGCAAATTCCAGATGACGAGCCCTTTCCATCGTCCGCCAACGATGCGAAGGGTCAGATCCACCGGGCAGTAAAAATATGTACCGTGCAGTTGATATCGTTCCATAGATGAATATACGGATGGTATAGGCGGGAAGAAACCATACTTACCAAAAAGATAGTGCTTTCTTTCCGGTATGTATATTGCAGCCGGAAAGCACATTCGATACCTTGATGCGCACAATATCATCAATGGATTTCAATCACAAAAGAAAGAACAATTATGGACAACAAAGAAACGGCTCTCTCCGTCTCGCGTGCGATCTTGAATGGAACATTCAACGATCTGGACCGGCTGCTTACCGATGATTTTACCTATACCGGTGACGGACTGGTCCTTTCCAAAAATGAATATATCGGATTCATGCAGGGACTGAAAGAAGCTATGACCGATATGACGATGGACTTCACCCACATCGTTTCCGACGGCGACATCGTATCGATCCGTTTTGTGACAACGGCAAAGAATACGGGCAAATTCATGGGGGCACCTGCAAGCAATAAACAGGTGGTCATAAACGGTATCTTCATGCGGAAGATCGTTGACGGAAAAGTGGTTCAGGAATGGCAGACGACCGACCTTCTGGGATTGATGTCGCAGATGGGATTCGGTGCATTGTTCGGATATGCTGTTGCGGTAGGATTGTTCAAAGCGAAAACAAAGATCCCCGCCAGGAAGTATTGATCCTCTTCTGTTCTCATCACAGAGAAACGAGTGTCGATGTGCTCTTCATTTGTTTTCGCAATGTGCCGCGCATTTTCAACGTGCGTGGCACATTATATACTCTTCTCTGCGTCTCCGCGTTTACCCGCCACGCTTATAGGCGGGCCTCAGCGTTCGTTGATCAGGCTTTTCAGCACATTCATATTCTCCACATCTTCGTGCAGATCGTCGCTCTTTGGCGTTTCCAGAATTTTCGGGATATGCGAAAAACGTTCATCGTTCATCAGCAGACGGAACCCGGTCAGACCGATCGCACCTTTGCCGATATTTTCGTGACGGTCCACATGCGAGCCGAGTCCTTTCTTGGAATCGTTCACATGGAATGCTACAAGACGGTCAAGACCGACGATCTCATCGAACAGGATGAATGTCTCTTCATATCCTTTTTCGGTGGAAATGTCGTACCCCGCTGCGAAGATATGGCACGTGTCGATGCAGACAGCCATTCGTTCGGGATGTTCGACGCCGTCGATGATTGCGCGGAGATGTTCAAATTTGAAACCGATATTCGTCCCTTGTCCCGCGGTCGCTTCGAGCACGCTTTTCACCTTAAAATTTTTTGTCTCACTGTGGGCAATATTCAAACTTTCGCAGATCCCTTTGATTCCCTCCTCGTCACCGAGTCCAAGATGCGAACCGGGATGAAAGTTCAGCAACGGGATCCCAAGTGTTTCGCACCGCTCGAGTTCATCGATGAATGCAGCCCGCGATTTTTTCAGAATGTCCGGATTCGTCCCGCAGAGATTAATGAGATAGGAGTCGTGGGAAACGACGGGAGCGATGCCGGCGGCGGTGATCTTCTTCTTATAGAGGGCAATATCCTCTTCTGTGAACGGTTTACCGTTCCACTGATTATTATTTTTTGTGAACACCTGAAGCGCCGTGCATCCGACGGATGTCGCGCGGTCCACCGCATTGTGGACTCCGCCGGCAACGGACATATGAGCACCGAGAAGTACTGGATATTTTTTCATAACGTTGATCTATCGGTTGTGAACAGGATGAAAGTATTCCTCTTTTGATATTGCTACTGGCGGACATTTTGGATACCATAACGTACGAAAGAGCTGTTTCCTGCGGATATTGTATGAAATCAAAGTATGTTCAGATCGTTGTACTAATTCTTTGCAGCGCTGTGATCCGGACCGCAGCACAATCCATCGTTATCGGCGGAACGGTCAAAGACTCCTATTCCTCTGCCGCGGTCGAATCCGTGCGTGTCGATATCAGATCCATTTCTGATCCTTCAAAACAATATACGGTATTTACATCAACGGCGGGACAGTGGTTGTTCACCTTCCAGCCGGCAAATGTTGAACAGACAGACCTTTTCCCGCGCACATTTAATCTCAATCAAAATTATCCCAATCCGTTCAATCCTTCTACTGTGATCTCCTTTTCTATTCCTGCTTCGGGAAGCGTGCGAATGATGGTCCACAACATTCTCGGTCAACTGATCGATATACGCACATACTCGCTCAACGCGGGCGATTACTGCGTGCGGTGGTACGGCAAAGGGGCCGCGGGAACATTGTTCTATACTATGCAGTTCGGCGGACGGTCCGAAACGAAGAAGATGATACAGTTGGACGGGAGTAATGGTGATGGATTCGGTGATGTGATGATGACCGGTGGAATTGCGCAGACATTGCAGAAGATTTCGCTCTCCGATCTGTCCGTCATTATCTCGAAATTCGGCTACGAACCGGATTCGTCCGTCGTACCGCCTGTGAATAATTCTGCTGTCAATTTTTCCGTCGCCACCGTCCACCGCCGCGCATTTGTGATGGATCTGCACAACGACATCGCTGAAACAATGATCAACGGCTACCAGCTCGGCGTCCGCCACACCACAAATCAAAGTGATATCCCACGCTTCTTCGACGGTGGCATCGATGCGCAGATGATCGTGCTGTGGCCGGATCCGAATGTCGCCGCTCCCTATCAGCAGACAATACAGATGTACGATACGTGCATTGCGCAGTTTAGCAGGAACTCCGGCACTATTGTTCAGGCAAGGACTTCATCCGAGATTCAATCAGCGAATGCATCAGGAAAGATCGCGGCAGTTCTGTGCGTGGAAGGGGGAATTGCGATTGAAGAGGATTTGAACAAGCTTATTAATCTGTATAATCTCGGCGCACGCTACTTCACTATCACTTGGAACAACAGCACTTCGTGGGGAACTTCGGCCGCGGATCCGCTCACGGCGACCAAAGGATTGTCGGAATTCGGCAAGCAGGTGATCAGAACGATGGATTCGCTCGGCATGATCATCGACATCTCGCACACAGGGATCAAGACCATTGAGGATATCCTCACGGTGACGAAGAACCCCATCATCGCGAGCCACTCAGGAGTGCGGAAACTGCGGGAGCATACCAGAAATCTGACGGACGCACAGATCATTGCGATAGCGAACAGCGGCGGTGTGATCGGAGTGGTCTTTTACACGTCATTCATTTCCACTGCAACGGCAGCGAATGTGAATATCGATACAGTGATCAAGCATATCGACTACATCAAGAATCTTGTCGGTATCGATCACGTGGCGATCGGCTCGGATTATGACGGAGGGATCACTGCTCCTGTTGGACTGGAGAATGTTTCAAAGCTGCAGAATCTGACAATGGCACTTCTGCGAAAAGGATATACACCTGTCGATGTGCGGAAGATCCTTGGAGAGAATTATCTGCGTGTGTTCAAGGCTGTGTGTAAATAATTACTACCTGGTGAAAATAGTATCAACAGAAAATTGTCATGCCCGAGTGTCCCGCTCTTCTGATTCCGTTCGAAGCGGGATTCACAAAGCGGAATTTTTATCGGGCATCCATAAAATGGATTCCCGCCAGAATCATGCGGGAATGACAATGGAACAAATCTTTTCTTTTTACACCGTCTCCGCAAGTTTGCTGTGTTTCTTTCCGTACATAAAATAGATCGCTAATCCTATCGCCAACCAGATGAGGAACCGAAGCCAGTTCGTGTATCCTAATTCGGACATCAGATAGAAACAGCTGAGAAGTCCAAGCACCGGTATCAACGAAAGATCTTTTCTATAACACACAACCACCGTCACCAGCGCAATGATCAGGAAGAGCCATGTGGGGATCGTATGTTTCCATGTCTCCCAGCCTGAATTGAATTTTTGTTCAGCAGAAACTTGTGCGGTGCGAATGTATGCCTCGCCTGCATCGGCATCGTGTGAGGCAAAGAACTGCTTCGCGGATACTGCCTGCCCTGCGCTGACGGATGTAAGAAATTCTTCCTGACTCTTCAATTGACGGAGCGAAAAGAAATCGTTCACGCGGTCACCATTCACGCTAACAGCAACAGCCAGTCCGGCAATAAACAATACCGGTGCAATATATTTGGAATTGATATACGGTGTTTTGAACTTTCGTTCCAAAGTCTTTTGTGACATCTGCATCTGTAATACGCCGCCGCAGACAAGAACGAACGCGAATAGCGTGCCGATACTCGTTAGATCGGTCACCTCCGTCAGATTCATAAAGAGTGCGGGGATGGCAACAACAAATCCTGTAACGATGGTGGAGAACGACGGCGTCCGGTATTTCGGATGGATCCTGGAGAAGATCTTCGGCAGCAGTCCATCCCTGCTCATACTCATCCATATCCTCGGCTGGCCGAGCTGGAACACCAGCAGCACGCTCGCCATCGCTACAACGGCACTGATGGCGATCACTCCCGACAGAAAATTCAAACCCACTTTTTGAAATGCATATGCGAGCGGGTCGCCGACATTCAGTTCGCTGTATTTCACGAGGCCGGTCAGGATGAGCGCGATCGCAACATACAGGATCGTACAGATGACGATGGAATAGAACATCCCCCGCGGAAGGTCCCTCTGCGGATTCTCACATTCCTCTGCGGTGGTGGAGATCGCATCAAATCCGATGTACGCAAAGAAAACAGCGGAAACTCCTTTCATCACACCGGCGATACCGTTCGGCATGAACGGAATCCAATGTTCGGGACGCACGTAAAACGCACCGACCGCAATCACCACAAGTATGATCGCCAATTTCACCAGCACCATCATGTTGCTGGCATTCTTTGATTCTTTGATGCCTCTGTAGACGAGCCACGTAATAAAGAATGTGATCATCAGCGCAGGAATATCCGCAACAAGATGAACGCCAAACAGTGTTGGCGCATTCAGCCACGCATTGTATGCCGCCACCTGAAGACCATTGATGGACTCAAGTGAAGCACCCTGCTGCAGCTGCGCAACGACCGATTCGTAACCGCGCCACGCACTGAGAAAATCCATCGTCAGATATTCGGGAATACTCAATCCTATCGATGACAGCAGACTAGTAAAGTAATCGGACCAGGAAATTGCGACGGCGATATTTCCGATGGCATATTCCATCAGCAGATCCCATCCAATGATCCATGCGATCAGTTCGCCGAACGCAACGTATGAATAAGTATAGGCGCTTCCGGCAACCGGGATCATGGAAGCAAACTCAGCATAGGCAAATGCGGAGAATGTGCACGCAATTGCAGTGAAGATAAAAAGAAAGACTACTGCCGGTCCGCCGTTTGCGCTGGCGTTTCCAATCGTGCTGAAGATACCGGCGCCGACAATGGCGGCGATACCGAATGCCGTCAGATCTCGCACGGTAAGATTCTTTTTGAGCGAGCCATGTTCATCCAGTTCGCCGGCTGCTGCCGCTTCAAGGATGTGTGCTACGGATTTCTTTCGAAATAATGATTTCATAGGCATCAATTGTGTTGGTGAGCGGAAATACATTCGTTGAATGCAGTAAGAATGTTGATAATTTGAGATGGAATGTCAAGACAAAAACATCCTCAGCAGGATTCTCATTGGTTTTTATTCTATCTTTAGAAAAATTGTTACCGCAGATTACACGGATATATTTAAACAATATCCGCGTCTTTTCTGTGAAATCTGTGGCGATAACTATTATTGGTGGATTATGAAAACACTCACATCGATCATCCGGAAAAAAGAACGTTTCATCGTCGGACTCATGTCCGGCACCTCTGTGGACTCCATTGATGCTGTTCTGGTCCACGTGAAAGGCTCGGGAACATCGTTGTCATTCAAACAGCTCGCGTTCCATCGTCATGCATATCCGAAAGGATACAAAGAATATGTGCTGAAGAATTCGCATCGGGGCGGCGGAAGTGTTGATGCGATCTCTTCGTTGAATATCCTTTTCGCCCATTTCTTTGCGGATGCAGTCCGAGCCCTTGTAACAAAAGCGCGCGTTCCTCTCTCCTCCATCGATCTGATCGGGTCGCACGGACAGACGGTCCATCATCTTCCGGATGAACAGACACTGTTCGGAAAAAAGATCCGCTCTACTCTGCAGCTCGGTGATCCTTCCACTATTGCAAAGCTGACGGGGATCATCACCGTCGCAAATTTCCGCACAGGCGATATGGCGCTCGGCGGACAGGGAGCTCCGCTTGTTCCGTATTTTGATTTTCTTGCATTCCGTTCCAAACAAAAGAATCGGCTGTTGCTCAACATCGGAGGGATATCCAATATCACACTGATTCCAAAGAATTGCAGCATCAGTGATATCTCCGCATTCGACACCGGTCCCGGAAATATGCTGATCGATGCACTCATGCAGCGGTTCTATCAAAAACCGTTCGACCGAAACGGAGCTGTAGCAAGTCGCGGAAAGATCGATTCTGCCTTGTTGAAGTGCTTAATGTCACACGAATATTTCAGTCGAAAAACTCCGAAATCGACAGGACGCGAACTCTTTGGCGAGACGTTTATTGATGAAACATTGAGCAAATACAATGGTTTACAGAGGGAAGACATCATCGCAACATTCACCGAATTCACCGCTCTCAGTATATGCGACCAGTATGTCCGCTTTTTGCGTAAACGCTTGAAAGGTGATATATTGAACGACTTGGTCATCAGTGGAGGGGGCTTGCTGAACAAAGTTTTGGTGGAATCGTTGCGGAAATGTTTCCACGGAACAACGGTTCTTGCAAGCGATGATCTCGGTGTTTCTTCGGAATCGAAAGAGGCACTCTGTTTCGCTGTTCTCGCAAATGAAACTGTTTGCGGACTTCCCTCCAATGTCCCCAACGTTACAGGGGCAACTCATCAGACCGTTCTCGGTTCGATATCGATATAATAATCATCTTCAAGGGGAAATCAATGTTCAAGAATCTTTCGCTCTCCGTTAAGAGCGCTCTCGTATTTACGACCGTTTTCTTTGCGGCCGTCACAGCTATTGCATACTTCACCTACAGCAGCACACAGGAACAGATGATGTCGCAGGTACAGAACGGCGCAACCGCGCAGGCGAACACCATCAAAGAAGCACTCGTGAATATGATGGTCACGAACGAGAGTGTCGATGATAAATATCTGCAGAAGGTCAGTTCGTCCGGCGACATCAAGAACATCCATATTCTCTTCCGGATGGACAGTCTGCATTTCGACGAGAGCTATCTCGAGGATGACGCTCGCAGAACTCGTCTCATCCGCCGTGAAGTGGACGTGTGGGATCTGAATAAGGATTTCGGCGGCGAAGTATTCTTCACGAAAGAACCGAAATGGTTCCTCACCTGCAACAAACATCTCCATGAAACAAAAATGATCAAAAATCTTTCTGCGGATAAGCCGGCAGTCCTTAATTCGTGCGATGAAATGAAAGCGCTCATTCCGTTCGTTGCGGAAAAGAAATGCAAACAATGCCACAATGTGGAACTCGGCAGCGTGCTCGGCGCCGCAGTGATGACCGTCCCGCTCGATCAGACTGCGCGGTATCTTGAATCCAATGCACTGCAGTCCCTGTACGTCTTCGGCGGTTTCCTGGTGCTGGCACTGGTGCTGAACGGACTCGTTTTCCGCTCTGCTGTTGCCGATCCTTTAAAGAAACTTGCCGGCATCACAGAGACCATCGGCAGCGGCACGGCGCCGGATCAGTTGCTGTTCAAAGGATTCGCTAAGGATGAGATCGGAACGATCGCCGCGGCAGTCGAATCCATGCAGAAGAATCTCGCAAAAGTACAGTTCGATGCTGCGAAAGGCGAACGCATCGGCGCTGCAGTAAAGATCGCCCGTTCCATTGTCCACGATCTGCGGACGCCGCTCACCGCTGTTTCGCTCATTGCGGATTTCCTGCAGAAGCATCAGACAATAGAACCGGAACAGCGCGAAAAAAAATTCGAACAACTGCACACCGCTATCCGCAGGATCGACGATATGATGCAGGAACTGATCGATTTCTCGCAGAATAATGTTGAGCTGAATATGAGCAATAGTTCCGGCGAAGAACTCTCGGAGATCCTTATGAAAGATCACGAGGAGCATTTTGCAGCGTCGAATATCCGTTTCGCCGTGAGCAATCATTCTTCGGGAGCGGTCCACATGGATAAGGAACGAGTCCGCCGGGCTTTGAATCACCTGATCTCCAACGCCACACAGGACATGCCGAACGGCGGAATGCTCAGTGTGATGATGTCGGATAACAACGGCTCACTGAAGATCGTTGTGGAGGATACCGGTACGGGTATACCGCAGGAGATCCGCGAATCGCTGTTCGAACCGTTCGTCACCGGAGGAACGAAAAGCGGTGCCGGACTCGGGCTCGCCGTCGCAAAGAAGATCATCGAAGTTCATAAAGGGATGATCTCTTTCACGTCGGAACAGGGAAAAGGAACGGAGTTTGTCGTCACTATCCCCCGTCCGAATTCATTGTAATGACAACTGATACATCGCACATCAATGCCATTCTGAGCAAGCTCCATATTTTATCAAAAGCGCAGCGAAGAATCTGAGGGTACAATCAGATTTCTCGCCAGACAAAGAACGTCGGTCTCGAAATGACAAACACGTGTCATTCCGAATCCCGCTATAAGTGTTTTAAGCTCGCAGGACAAAGAATAGCAAGCGCGATACTGAAATCCAATACGTTCGTATTGGATTTTTTGTTTATGGAGTTATCTCTTTCTTTCGTACCTTTTTATCAATATGAAAAAACTGTTTCTGTTCTTCTCTTTGTCTTTCTGCTCCACCGCATTTGTCCTGCCGCAGGATATCCCCGTTGAGCCGCAGAGAGTTGTGCGCGACTCCATGTTCATCGGATTTCCCCGTAAAGATGTCGCCACATACATTACTGTCGCCTGGTCCGCTGCTGCTCTGGCGGTGGAATTCGAGTGGTGGTGGAAGGAGGATTATCTCTACAAGACCCACGCGTTCAAGATGCAGAGCGACGGCTACTTCAATAATTACAGCTACGGCGTTGATAAATTAGGACATTTCTATTCGTCGTATCTGATCTTTCATCTCACGTACGACTTTATGAAGTGGGCAAATATAGACGATGATGCAGCGATGTGGACCGCCATCGCGCTCCCCGCTGTACATGCTGTCGGCATCGAAGTGGGCGACGGATTTTCAAAGTGGGCGTTCAATATGTCCGATCTCTATTTCAATACTGCCGGACTCGCATACGGTGTGCTGCAGATAAAATATCCGTATCTGAATAATTTCAATTACAAGTGGAGCTATTTTCCTTCTGCTTCCGGCGGAAAGAACGATCCAGACTGGGGTCCTGCAAGCGACTATAGTGGACATATCTATTGGGTCTCCATGGATATGCACAACATTCTTCCTGGGCAAATGAAAGGATATTGGCCGAAAGAACTCAATCTGGCTGTCGGTCTTGGCGCAAAGAACGTTTCATTCCAGGATACCGGAATCAAGAAACATAAATTTGCCATCGGTCTGGATTGGAATACTACGGCGATCCTGCCGGACGGCGATACATGGCAGATATTCAAGAACCTGATCAACAAAGTGAAATTCCCCGCGCCGGGCGTGAAATTCTATTCCGGAGAAAAACCGGACGGAAAACTTTTCATACTGAATTGATATGAACATCAAACGCATCACACTGTTTTTATTTTGTACCTCTCTCCTTTTTGCACAGGACAGCTCGTTCGTTACGTTGATGCCGAAGAAACAATTCATCCCTTCTTTCACCGCCAGCGGTACAGAACATCGACTTTCATACGCTAAATTTTTGAACAACGGTTCGTTCTTTGCGGGACTCGGCGGTTCCATCCCGACCGCACTCGTAGGATTATATGGATTGGAATGTCTCGTCTCCGTTTCAGGAACTGTCTACACCACACTCGTCAGCGCGGGTGTAAAATTCCAAGTAACAAATGCGGATTACTATGCGGATGTTACGTTCGATATTCCCGTGAGTGATGCAACGGTGCTTCGCGTCGGCTCAGGACATACGAGTCATCATCTTGTGGATGATGCCGTTGCACTGCGTGGTCCTGCTCCCGTTCTGAATTACGCGAGGGACTATGTACAGTTGTTTGCCGTGCAGAAGCTTCCCGTCATCCGCGGATTTGCGTATGCCGGAACATATTACAACCGTTCGTTCATTATCAATTCACACCGCGACGGACTCTTTCTGTTCCAGCTCGGTGCAGACGGCGGAAATCTTCCGCTCACAGGTCCGTTGGAACTGTACTGCGCGTTCGATCTGAAATTCCGCGGTGAAGTGAATTACGGTTCCACACAAAGCTATCAGATCGGCATCCGAGTAAAGAACGATCTCTTTCAGGCCGCCCGTCTCGCCTACACATATCGGACGGGAATGGAAGAACGGGGACAGTTCTACGATCAGCGCGCAACCACACAGAGCGTCGGACTTTTCTTCGATTTTTAAGTACAAATGTCTCTCGCAAAGTCGCTAAGGCGCAAAATAAAAATTTAAAAGTCTATGCGAAAGGTTCTTCGATCTTTTGAAAACATTTCTCCCGTAACTCTTG
>CAIVNT010000406.1 GCA_903907305.1 uncultured Ignavibacteriota bacterium | reverse complement strand
TTATCCGCGTAAATCTGTCTGATCCCTGTCCGCTGTCGTAGTGGCGGGCTCATCCTATGACAATATCTTTTTCGTCACTTTAGCAACATCGGAAAGCGCCGGGAGTTCAAATTCTATCCGCTCTATCATCTCCGGTGAATCATCGCTTTTATTCATAACGGGAAAGGCTTTCATCTTTTCTGCCGGATACGCCACAAGAAATGTCTTGAGGAACTCAATATCATTCATTCCGCGGTCGAGCCATACCTCATAATTCTTTGAATCCAGTATCACCGGCATCCTGTCGTGGATCTCTTTCGTGACTTCGTTCGGTGTGGTCGTAATGACAGTATATGTAGGATATTCTTCGCCGCCCGGTTTCTTCCACACGCTGAACAATCCCGCCATCATAAACGGTGATCCGTCTTTCATACTGATATACATCTTCTGCTTTTGTTCAATACTCTTTGCTTTCCCTTTCACGACCGTTTCCACGCTGAATTTCTTCCATTCAAAGAATCCGCTTGCCGGGACGAAGCAGCGTGCTGCTTTGAAATACGGAGCGTAGAGTTTACTGGAATGAAGCGTTTCACATTTGGCATTGAATGTGGTGAATTCCGTCTTCCCATCCTTGCTCCAGTGTGGGACGAGTCCCCACCGCATCAGCATCACGTGATATGCATTGTCCCGCTGCACAACCACCGGCATTAAATTGGTGGGACGAGCATCGTATTTAGGAAGGATATCGAAATCCCGGCCTTCATTTCGCCAGCTCTGCAATTGTGCAGAAACTGCGAAGATGATCTTGCCGTCAATAAGAACGTATCTTCCGCACATAATTATACTTGGATTAGTTTTTTACCACGGAGGATATGGAGAAAGAGATGGATAATGCATGTACTATCGACATTGTTTATCCATTACAAAAGGTTCTTTTCAAAACAAATGCTGTTCTCAACACCAATATACTGTTCATAGTTTGATATTACATGATAACCGTTCTTTTCATACAATCGAATCGCTTCGGGCTGTTTCTTTCCTGTTTCAAGTACGATGCGGGAGTAGGATAATTCCCTTCCCCATTGTTCGAGTTCATTCAGGACGATAGAGGCGATTCCTTTCCCTCTGAATTCGGTGAGCGTATACATTCTTTTCACTTCCGCAGCCGCAGCCGCGAACTCTTTGAATGCACCGCAAGAGACCGGTCTATCTTCGACATATGCTACAACGACATTTTTAATACTTACCACCGAATTGAATTGCTGGTAAAAGGAATGATCACTGCCGTCACGGATGGCCAGATCAGCATCAAGCATTTTCACGAGGAAAATGAAATCTGTATTTGTTGAATCGGTCCTGATGAGGTTAATCATGTCACTCTACGCTTGTCCGTTTCTACAACATCTATTTCTTCTTTGCTTTTTTTTCCATCATCGCTTTTTTCTTCTTCGATTCAGCAAATGCCTTTGTCATGATCTTCTTCAATACAGCTTCGTTCACATCACTCAGGGATTGAATATACAAACATCCGCCCCCCACTTTATGCTTCCCGAGTTTGGTCAATTCGGATCCAACAGCGCTCATTCCTCCCATCATATAGATGGTGATATTCTGTTTCCTTGGTGAAAAACCGATAATGATGGAATCACCTTCACGTCCGCTGTCATACACGTAATGATACATACCAAATCCCACAATGGCACTTCCCCACATCACCGGTTCAAACTTGGTCGCTGTCCGCATGATGTCAACAAGAGCAAAGCAGTCATCCCGCACTTGTGTATCTTTGATCTTGTTCAGAAAGGCAGCCACACTGTTCTTTGTCGGCTGGGTTTTGTTCTCGGCCATGGCAGTTATTCCTTTTTGAAGTTCGAAGAACTGAAGAATTATAGGGTTCAGTACATCATCAGATAATTAATGGTCAATATCTCATATTTCTTTCAGTAGTTCAAGACCGTACGGCCAATCACCAAGTCCGCTGCTGGAGTTGATATGACCGGCATTTTCAAGTATTACGAGACGACTATGCCATGCATCCGCATACTCTGCTGCACGCTGCAATGTCACATATTTGTCATCGGTGCTGGCCACAACAATTGAAGCATACGGCATCAATTCCATCGGCACAGGATCGAATCCGGATGGTCCGACTGGATAGTTTGGCCCAGTAGGATCGCTTGGAGCAACAAGCAAAGCTCCACGCACTTTGTTTATGTTTACCGGGAGAGATTGACGAGTCCAATGGGCAACAAGAGCACATGCTGAACTGTGAGCAACAAGTATCACATCATCCGATATGGAGTCGATAACTTCGTCCAGACGTTTCACCCAATCATTACATCGCGGAGCTTCCCATTCGTCTTGTTCAACCCGTTGAAATGACAGATCAATTTTTTCCCAGCGGGTTTGCCAGTGTTCCGGACCGGAATTTCCGATTCCGGGAAGGATAAGGATCTTAGTCATATAGTCTTTTCCCTTGGTCTTGTCTGATCTCTGAATTCATAACATATACTGTATTCCATTTACTA
>CAIVNT010000405.1 GCA_903907305.1 uncultured Ignavibacteriota bacterium | reverse complement strand
TATATGATGCAGAATTTTCCAAATCCTTTTGTTGATACTACAACTATAAATTATGGCGTTCCAAACGTTGGATCTGTATCAATCATTGTTTATGATCAATTTCTACAACCCGTGCAGCCAATAGTGAGCAATTCACAGCATCCTGCGGGCAGTAATTTTATAGCAAAGTGGTCTGGGAACAATGAAAGAGGCATTCAAGCTCCAGCGGGCATTTATACTATTGAACTGACCGGATATGTACCACAGACTACGATCATCCGCATTATTGCGGTAAAGAAATAGAGGGAACTATGACCATGAAAAATTATCTGTTCGGGATCCTCATCTTTTGTTCACTCACGCCCGTATTCGCACAGGAAGGAGATCAAGTGTTTGTCTCCACTTCAACTGAAAGGGATACGATCTATCGGGAAATTCCGGTGCCGATGCTGAGCGTAGGAATGACAGGCGGAATCGCATTCATCAGTCCTGAAGATGTCAACAACGCGATCGAGCATAATAATTCGGTCTATAATGGCAGTGAATTCCCCCTTACCCGTCCCGCACAATGGGGTTTGTGGATATCCTACCGTCCGAAGAATCTTCCGAATTATCTTACGCTCCGTGCAGAGATGCTCACAGCTTCCAGGACATATTCCTTCGCAACGATCGTAACATCGACGAATCCGAACGTAACCGATGCAACGGTCGCGTCCACCCTAAAGCATACCTATTCCGTTTATCCTTTTACGATCGGGACCGGTTCGGTGCTATATAAGACGATCGCCAAGGCGGAGATCGGATTTATCTACGCCATCGGGCGGATCACCCACGTGACAGATGTACCGGGATACACACATTCGGAGTCGGTGTATGAAGGTGAAGGATACGGATTCCGTGTCAATCTTCAGCAAATGATCCCGATTGAGAAGACATTCAGCGCAACAATGGATATCGGCTACCGTTTGATCGTGATCGATGAATTCCGCGATGCAAAAGGTGTGATGATCAAAAATACCGAATTGAATTTTAGCGGCATCTGTCTTTCGTTCGGACTTGCTTACGGTTTTTAAGATCCGTTGATCCAAAGAACAAAACTATCATTACACGAAAACGGAATAGGAACGGGTGGAAGGATCCTGCTTGGGATGATAATTCCAGTCATCGGGCGGACGTGAAAACTTCTTCGAATAACAAACCATAATGATATATCGGCAGACAACACTTACATGCTGCCGAGAAGATTGATGCTGAAGCGTTGATGTTTTCCTGGTGCCAGTGAAAGATCGAAGCGGAACATATCCGCTACCCGTCC
Organism: uncultured Ignavibacteriota bacterium; assembly: GCA_903907305.1. GTDB lineage: Bacteria > Bacteroidota > Ignavibacteria > UBA10030 > UBA8401 > UBA8401. The sequence continues at coordinate 4,086 of CAIVNT010000405.1, read as the reverse complement.
CAGCCCGATCGTGTATTCGTCATAATTCGTTGATAACGGATTCGTCAGCAGTTTCAATCCCGCCGAATGCGTCCAGATGTTTCCTACAGCAGCTCTCAGAATCAGATCGATATGTATCGTAGTAAGACCAAATGCAAGGAATGGTATTTCTCTAAGATTATATTCACAGGAAAGTGTATAAAAATTATCGCCGGTGAATTCATTAGGACGCACCGTTCGAAATGAATACGGTGTAACGATCCTGGAAAGGGGTGCTTCAAATGCGAATGACCGCTGCATGGGTACCTCTCCTCCTGACCACCCACCTGAACCCGCAAGAGCGATGTAAGGATAAAAGAGCATCATTGTTCCCATTGTCGGGATCCTCACCGAAAATCTGCTGAAGACCGAAGTAAAATGGAACTGGCTTCCAATGTTGGGACCGGAATATTCACATCGAACATGCCAATGATCCGCCGGTTCAATAAAAAAAAATGAATGATGCTCCACGCTTCCGCCCTGAAATTCGACCAAGAATGAGTGCGATGCACCATTGCGAATGGAAGAATTCGGCAGAAATGTTCTCTCGTTTCCTATGAATGCCACCGAAAAATCAGTGTTCTGCGTGAGGGATGCTTGCCGTTCACTCACGACCCCGGCAGAAAAAATACCAAACGGTTTCAGACTGTACGATAGCGCGACCTCACCGCCCATACGCTCATAGTATTGATAGTAATCCTCTCCATTGAGAAATGATGATATGGTATTCCATACCAACTCGGCTGAATAGTTTACAGGAAAGACCTCAATCGTCCGAAAAGCACTTCCCCTCAATTTTAAACCGTCAAAGATGGATATTTCCGGACACACTGTCCATTTTATTTTCCGGTCAGAGAATCCATAACCGATCTTTGCGCCGGTTTGAACCGAAGAATCGATCGCGTAAGAAGTTTTGATACCGGTAAATACTCCTTCGCTTCTGTTATAACGAAGATCGGGCATTTCAAATATCTTTTGATATTCCTGAATATTCATCATTACCTTGAACCATGCCGGCATCCGTTTCATCGATTCATCGATCAATCCATACGATGCACTCTCCCGCAGTGTCAACGGGAATAATTTGGCATTGATCCATTGGGTGGTGTCGTAGGTCTGTGCTGTCGGAAGCATCATCAACGAAGGAATCGCACGGATCGAATCATGCACAATAAAGGTCGGATCGTACTCATAACAGATCACCGATTTATTATAGAGGAATGTTGCCGGAAGATCCACCATCATATATTGAAGCTTTGCTTTTGCATCGATCCTATAATCTAAGGGGAACCAAAATCTGTCATTGTATAAGCTGAAGCGTTGGGAGATCTCGAACGAAATAAATGAGATGGACGGAATGTGAAAGATACTGTTTGGAGTGAGTGTCACTGACTGGAGTGCGAAGGTAGAATCTTCGATCGTCATGATCCCGGAAAAAAGCGGAAGAGTCTGTTTCCTCGGAACTACTTCGATTTCAAAATACCGTTGCTGCCGGTCCACCGTCGTCCCCTTCAAGCGATAATCATAGAGTGCAAATGCGGAATCAGCCAGCGGAGTTACAAATGTATATCCCCATACATGAACGGAATCATCATTGAAGTTTATGAAATTTCGCACAAGAGATATTTGAAATTCCTTCGGCAGATTGCTGCTCTGCCTCCGGTAAACAACCACCTCTTTTGTGGAATCATTGCGGTTCCAGTACATATCCGAATATGATTCAGAGATCATTCCCAGAACCGTGTCCCGGCCAAATGTGTCCTTCGTATACATCCGCGCTTTGTATGCCGTGACGTTTTTGCGGATACGGTTCTTCCGAATGATCGCTTCGCGGACTATAGGGTAGGCAGGATCTTCTCCGATTACCACCACTTCCGGAAGCTGAACTTCGGAGGGATGCAGTATTATGATAACATTTGTGTCCTTTCCCGTAAAGATATTCACAAGGAAGGAAGTATATCCCAAATAACTTACGATAAAGTCAGAACTGTCTTTGGGGAGTTCCAATTGAAACTGTCCGCTGCCATTACAAATGGTCCCGAACGAAGTTCCCTGCACCCTTACTGTTGCATAGGGTAAGCGTTCCTTTTCCGTATTTACAACGATTCCTGAAAGATTGTGCCGATGCTGCGACAGTCCGTTTTGCACCAACAGAATCATCAGCACCGATAGACTGCAGAGAAGAGAACCGAGGATTGAACCGACCTTAGTCGGGGTATCTGCCTGTGATGTCATATCCGCTTTTTTCCGATTCGTTCGAACGCGAGAGCCAGAAGACAACAACGATCAAAAGAGCATTTCTCATCAACAACCAGGGACTGACTGTTTCCGTGTATAGACCGGTGAAACAACCGCAGTCGATATTATTGCCCATCACTAAGATCTTAATGATTGCAATCAAAAATAAAGAGAGGAAAATCATTAACAAGGAATAGAATGTGCGAGGATTCCAATTACACATTACTGCGAGACCGGATACAGTTTCAACAGTCATTACGATCACTGCGAAGAAAGGGGCAATTATTTCATGCAGTATTTGGTACGAAAGGACCGCTTCAATGAATGAATGCGGATGAAGAATTTTATCTAATCCGCTTATGAAAAAGAATAGTCCAATTCCGAAGCGGATATAACGTCGTGCAGTATTCTCGTTCTCAAAGTTTTTTTTATTCATAATGCTATCGGTAATCGGATGATTGTTTTTTGCAAAAGAACCAAAAGTATCCAATTTGCCAGTGCAATTGATCCGGCGGTACCGCGTGACACAGAAACTACCGATCGGATATACTGTGATTGATAATACAAAAAGAGCAGAGTAAAGATATCTGCCTTTGCGATAAACACCGGAAGAGTATATCCGAACAATGCAAAGAGAAATGAAAGATCGAGAAATCGGATAACGGTAAATTGATCCGCTATCCCAATTTCAAAACGGAATACACTAACCCCGACTGCTGCTACCTTGCCCGCCAATAAAACAAATTGACAATATATGCAGGCCGAAACAATCCCTCTGAACTGATATTTTTCACCTCCCGTGGAGAGAATATCAAAGCAAATCACCATGAAAGCCGCTGAACAATACGTCTTTACGATATACGAAAGAAAAATAATTACCCATACACCAAATACGAGAGACAAATTCAATTGAGAATATATTACACTTTCAGGTATGACCGCAATAATCGTCTGAAGGACAATGCAGACGGACAATGGAACTGCAACACTTGACGATATCCGTAAACTTCGAAAGATGATCTCCGGTTTGCGAACAAATAGCCCCCCTAATTTTAAGATGCTCATACTTCTTACTGCTCACTCAAAATCATCATCAGTGAAGATGACATTATCTGGGCTTGAATTTTTGTCTCTTGAAGAATCCATATCCGCACTGTTCCCATAAACGGAATCGATTGTTCCTGTGGTTTTACGACATAATGTCCGGTCAACATTTGTAGAACGTGGTTTCTTCGTTGTTCAAAATCTTCATATTGTTCTTTCGTGACCGAATCAATTCCGACATATGATAGGATGATCGACACCAGTGTCGTATCTTTTTTTTGGAATTGTAGTCCTACTCCAATTTTTTCCGACTCTATTATATCGACATACGAATATAAAATATATTTGTCGCTCCCTTTTGCAAATGGATTATATTCCACTGTTGTTTCTGTCAGTTTTTTTTCTGCAAAAAACGTTTTTACATCAGGATATTTTTGATTCCATGTTAACCGCTCATATGAATATTGCGGATGTTCCACTATTTGCGGATACACAATGTTGAACAATCCAAATAATGACACAATGAATATCATAGTTTTCATTGAATAGCTCCTTAAAGATAATATTTCAGGGTGATTCATCATCACCCTGATGGATATAGTTCTAACCCCCTGCAACGACTGCGTTGGCAGCAAGGCAACCCAAATACGCCGCCCCTGAAGCAATGGTACACACTAGCCACCCGCCGGACATTGTAACGCAGAGAGTGTATGCTCCTGCCGCAAACGTTTCGCAATCAATTATTGCTTTCCCTCCGGATATGGATATCATTTCCACCGAAGAGAG
>CAIVNT010000404.1 GCA_903907305.1 uncultured Ignavibacteriota bacterium | reverse complement strand
CTCCATGAACACTTCCTGAGTGATATCTTCCGCTGCTTCGGTATTCCGGACAAATTTGTACGCGCCGTTGAGTATGCGATCCTGATATTTTCCGACAATTTCTCGGAAAGCATCCTGGTCACCGTTCTTCAGGCGTTCTATGATCTCTGATTCATTCATTCAACAAATAGTATATCAATTTAGACACTCATTCCGCGAAAAACTTGCGGTATAGAATTGGAATTTCTCCAAAACAATGACAAGTAATGATTTAAGATGAGACTGACAGGTAAAAGGTTTAATGAATATGCGGGAATGGAGGAAATATCTTAAAAGGGTGGTAATAAGAGATGAAAATAAACAGAAACGGGCGTTTCATAATCTGGATCAGATCACAAATGGAACAAACAAACATCCGTTCCTGCCGTTCTTCATGCAGGACCGTACTTTGCATTTTTTAACCGTGTCTGTTCGGTGGTATGAAGTTATGCAGCTTCATTCTTCTGCATCTTTTTCTTCAGTTTCTCAGCGTATTCAGGATAGAGCTTTTCGATGCAGTCCGGACAGATGCCGTGGGATATTTTGGTATCGGTGTGTGCGGAGATATAGCGATCAACCGCCTGCCAGTATCCTTTGTCATCGCGGATGCTTTTGCAGTTGCTGCAGATAGGAAGGAGTTCGCCGAGCGTGCGGATATTATCCATCGCTACTGTCAGATCATTGATCAGCCGTTGTTTTTCCTGATTGATGAGTGTGAGGCGTTCCTTTGATTCCTTCTCGCGCCGGAAATTACGGAACAGGACCGCAGCAAGGATGATGACAGCACCGAGCCCTGTCGCAAATAGGATCGAAAGCAACTGCTCATTGCGTGAACGCTGTTCCAGCAGATCGATCTCTTTCTGTTTTCCGTCCATCTCGAATTTGTGCTGAAGATTCTCCAGTTCTTTATTCTTGTCATTCCTCAGAATGTTGTCACTGGCAGATCGTGCAATGAGCGTATATTTGAGTGCATTCTTATAATCATCCATCTCCTGATATGTCGATGCAAGTGTTGTGGCGGCGCCAAGCACATACGGCAAATCGTTGATCTGCTGCGCTATATTGAGAGAGCGGAGCCCATATTCGATACTTTTGGGATACTCCTGTTTGATCCTGTAGATGTCGGCAAATGCCTGAAGGCATCCTGAGACGATCTCTTTGTTCTGCATCTGCTCAGCCAATATGAGTGAACGCTGAAGATATTCCAGTGCGCTGCGGACATCCCCCTGCAGCTGGTATGCGATGGCGATATTGCGATAACAGTACGAAAGACCTTTATCATTCTTTAAAATGACGAACGATGCTGCGGCTTTGGAAAGATATTCCGAACCTTTGGCATATTCCTCGCGGTCCAGATAGATGGTCCCGATATTCACGGATGCGCTCGCAACGGTGAACTGATCGTTGATCCGCTCCCCGATCTCCAGACATTTCCGGAAGTTCTCCAATGCACTTGGCTTTTCATTCTGATAATAATAGATGTTCCCGATATTCAGATAACCGGTTGCGATCATCGTATCGTCACCGAGTTCTTCGCTGATCTTCAGAGCGGCGGAAAACTTGTTCCATGCCTGCTTATACTCGCTTTTGGTAAAGAGCGCGTTGCCGACAGCATTCAGATTGACCGCTTCCCCTTTTTTGAATCCCAACACGCGTGAACGTTCGATCCCCTGATTCCCGAGCGTGACCGCTGTATCCGGCCGCAGGAAACTCAATTGCTTCGCGATCTCTCCCAGCAGTAGAATTTTATCGTGTTCATCCTGAGCATAATTGTATTGAGACGTGAGACTATCAATGACACGCGGATCCTGCGCTACGGCGGTGAACTGCACGAGGAACAAGATTGTGAGATAGCGGAACGCTGAAGAGATCCTCACACTCTGCTTATTTTCGGAAACTCCCTTTTCCATTTTCAATGCTCCATTTTCAATTATCAATTGCATTATAAGAACATGCTCACAAATTCACGTGATGATTCAAAGATAGAGAAGAGCGGTTTTTCCAGATCCATCGCATTCATTCCTGCCAGATCGGGATAACTTTTCTGAAGGATCTTCCAGCACGGCTCATCATCCAGATAAACGGGGACAGAACGTTCGCCGACGCCGAACTCCCAATGCTCGGTTAGCAGATCAGCGAAACGAACGATGGATACGAGAACGGGATCGAGTGCGACATCATCCAAAGAATGGTGATAGCGCATGATCTCTGCAATGGAGAGAGGCAGTTCCCACTTACTTGCGAGAACCCAGCCGATCTCGGTATGATCGATGCCGAGAATTTTTTGTTCGGCGGCAACATCTGTCAACGATGTTCCTGCAACGAGAGAGCGTATTTCGTCCAGCTCTTTCGGGAAATGATGTGCGAGAAGGATCTTACCGAAATCATGCAGAATACCGCCGGTAAATTCTTCACCGTTGGAATGATAATGGATGTACTGCTTGATCAGACGGGAAACTGCGGCAGTCACAACGGAATGTTTCCAGACCTTCGCTAAATAATCTTTTTGATGCGAATCAAGTGTGAATATCTGCTGCCGAAGCTGATACGCCATCGCGATCCTATTCACTTCATCCACACCGAGTGTCAGTACCGCCTGCTGAATACTGGCAACTTCCCAGCGCAATCCATAAAAAGCAGAATTGGCTGTTGAAAGCAATTTTGCCGTCAGCACCGGATCGGACTCAACAAGGTGGATCAATTTTTGTGAGGCAGTTTTGCTGTCGCCGCCGGACATCAATTCTATAGCGGTTCTTGGAATAGAGATGAGGTCGCTGACGGCGTGGATCTTTTCCCGAATATCCATGACAAGCTCTGGGGGTAAGGACAATAACCGGCCGTTGTATCGGGCAGTGTGCTGACGGCGCGTTAACGGAATGTTATTACTATGGACGGAGTACGAGCACGTCCACATGAATGCCTACTATTAGTATCGGCAGTTTTTCGGAGTTCTTGAGGAGTGGAATAGGGAAATTCAAAAAAACAGCAGTAACGGGGGTTTTCAATATGATTCGGCACGGAGGGGATGTCAATTCATAGAAGATCTTACAGGAAAATCTATCGCTTAAATCCAGCAGCCTGCATAACAGCAATAAAATCGAGGGTACGTTTGGTCAATTTCAATGCCCGTTCTTTTCCGAAGAATCCGGCAAGCCTGCCTTCAAAATCGACATTCGGATCGAAACGCTCCAACTCGAACACCAAATGTTGAACTTCGCTCCAAATATTATCGACTCTGGAGAGCTTCGCTATGTTATTGGTAGCGTAGAATTTTATGAAATCATCAACGGGCTTCTCCATAT
>CAIVNT010000403.1 GCA_903907305.1 uncultured Ignavibacteriota bacterium | reverse complement strand
ATTGTTCAGACGGCAGTGGAAAAAAATATCGGTGTTGTTCTCGGCATCAATAAGTGGGACGCAGTGGAAGGAAAAGATACGAACTCCACCATCCGGTTCGAGGAATCACTCCGTGAAAAATTACGCCAGTATGATTACATACCTGTCGTGTTCGTATCCGCAAAGACGAAACAGCGTCTGCCGAAACTGATTGAACTTGCAAAAACGGTCCACACGAACCGTGCGATGCGTATCCCGACCAGCTCGTTGAATGATATTATGTTAGCAGAGATCAAGCGCTATCCGCCGTCAAATAAAACCGGACGGGATATCAAATTGAATTATGTAACGCAGGTAAAGACATCGCCGCCGGTCTTTGCATTCTTCGCAAACGAACCGGAATTAGTGTCGGAATCCTACAAAGGATTTCTTCGGAACCAGATCCGCAAACATTTTGGATTTGTGGGAGTTCCGCTGACACTCGTCTTTAAGGAAAAACGAAAATAATTCTAGCCCGGAGTTATCATGAGCCATTGTACTGTTATCGATCATCCGTTAGTTCAGCGTGATGTCGCGATCCTTCGCGATAAGAATACACCGAATCATCAGTTCAGGACTGTTCTCAACCGCATTGCCGGAATGATGGCGTTCGAAGTGACGCACAATTTTGCGGTTGAAGAATTCTCACTTGATACACCGTTGGAAAAAACGATCGGTGTTCGTTTGAAGGACCATATCGTTATCGTGCCGATCCTTCGTGCCGGACTTGGTATGGTGGAAGGTTTCATGAACGTTCTTCCGGAAGCGAAGGTAGGTCATGTCGGTCTGTATCGCGACGAAGAAACATTGGAACCTGTCGATTACTACTCGAAGTTCCCGAGAACACTCTCAAAAAGTCTCGTGCTGCTTATCGATCCGATGCTCGCAACGGGCGGCAGTGCCAAAGCTGCGCTTACATTCCTGAAGAACAAAGGTGCGAACAATATCCGTCTTGTCTGCCTTGTTGCTTCTCCCGCCGGTATTAAGATCGTTCAAAAAAATCATCCGGATGTGGATATCTTCTGTGCAGTGGTGGACAGAGGATTGAACAATAATGGCTATATCCTTCCCGGTCTCGGTGATGCCGGCGACAGAGTGTTTGGAACGGAGTGAGTCCGGTGAAATATTATTTTTATTTCCTCATTGCGTTCTGCGTTGCGGTTCCGTCGTATCTTCATTCGCAGACATTCGAGGATCCGCGTCAGCATTCCCTGATACTCCAAGGTATCGACCGCACACTCCGTCAGGAGTATGATTCCGCAGAAACGACCTTCAAGCAGTTCATCAAAGAAAATCCTGCCCATCCTGCCGGCTATTTGTATCTTGCCGGTATGCTCCAGGCAAAAAATACCGATTACGGCGATGCATTCAATGAAACTCGATATGATTCCTTGCTGAATACTGTCCGCGATCTTTCTGAAGCATTCATCAAGAAACAATCCACAGCTGCTTCCGGTTATTATTATCAGGGCAGCGCCGAGGCGTTCCGGTCGTACACCAAATCAGAGAATGGTAATCTTGCGTCCGGTATATATTATGGACTATCCGCCGGCAATTCGCTTGAACGGTGTTTGGAAACAGACTCGAATTACAATGAAGCAAAGAATATCCTCGGCTCATTTTATTTCTGGAGAAGCAAGCTCGCATGGATCCCGTTCGTCTCAGACCGCAGCGAAGAGGGGATCACAATGATCAAACAGTCATTTTCTCATCCGTATGAAAAACATCTTGCATCACATAATTTGATGGTTATCTTAACAGAACAGAAACGGTATGCTGAAGCCGAGAAATATGGTTCCATCATGCTGAAAGAATACTTTGACAATCGTCTCTTTCTCTGGAATCTGATGACGGTGTATGAGAAGTGGGATAGAAAAAAAGAAATGATCGAAGTCGTCCGCCGGCTGCTGCAAAGCACACTGAATGCAAAGGTGACGAATCGATACACGGAAGCGGTCTGCAGATTGAAACTTGCGCAGGATGCACTTTCAGCGAAAGATCAATTCACCGCAAGGAAAGAACTGGATAGTATCCTTGGTTTGGGACGATACATCGGCAAAACCAAGGGTGATCTAAAAAAGAAAATTTCACAGGCGGAAGATCTTCTGGAGACGATCCAATAACCCTATGCTGTTAGCGAAACACAAAAAGAAACTGGATGATCTGCTGGCGGTCTGTCATAAGAACCTTCATAAGGTGAATGACGACATGATCACCCGTGCATTCGAGATGAGCGTTGAAGCGCATAAACACGACATCCGCAGTTCCGGAGAACCGTATTTCGGTCATCCGTATGAAGTAGCAATGGTCGTGGCAAAAGAGATCGCGTTGGATGATATTTCAGTTGCATCAGCGCTCCTGCACGATGTAGTGGAGGATACCGACATTGATATCCAGGTGATCCGGAAGGAATTCGGAGATACCATCGCAGAGATCGTAGACGGAGCGACAAAGATCAGCAATATCTTCGACAGTCACGAGATCACACAGGCGGAGAATTACCGGAAACTGCTTCTCTCCATGGTCAATGACATCCGAGTGATGATCATAAAATTTGCTGATCGTCTGCACAATATGCGCACGCT
>CAIVNT010000402.1 GCA_903907305.1 uncultured Ignavibacteriota bacterium | reverse complement strand
GATCTTGCCGCGGGGAGAACAGAAATAACTCTTTCCGTAGAATTCACCGATCTTCCACGGTTCTTCCGTGCCGACACGGTTGATCGCGCCGACAAAATATCCGTTCGCCGCGGCATGTGCCGGCTGTTCAAGTTCCCAGAGATATTCGGAGAGTCCGGCAACGGTCGCGGAAGGATTGAAAACGATCTCAGCACCGTTCAGTCCCAGAATACGGGCACCTTCAGGGAAGTGGCGGTCATAGCAGATATAGACACCAATATCGGCATACTTTGTTTTGAATACGGGGAAACCGAGATTGCCTGGTTTGAAATAGAATTTTTCCCAAAATCCGGGTTCAACTTGAGGAATGTGATGTTTGCGGTATTTGCCGAGATAGGTTCCGTCCGCATCAATGACAGCAGCAGTATTATAATAGACACCTTCCATTTCGATCTCATAGATCGGAACAATGATCACCATTTTATATTTCTTTGCATATTTCTGCATCAATTTCACAGTGGGACCATCGGGAATTTTTTCCGTCATTTCATACCATTTTGTTTTTTGTTCCGCACAAAAATACGGTCCGTTAAATACTTCCTGAAGACAAAGGATCTGAACCCCTTCTTTTCCCGCTTTCTCGATCAGAGGAATATGTTTATCGATCATTGCTTTTTTGATGACGGGAATCGGTTTGTCGTTGGATGTTGCGATGGAACACTGGATGAGTCCACCTCTGACGATGCGGGACATAAACGCTCCTTAACAGTCCGCCCGAACACCGGCGGATTTTTAATGAATGGAATATGCTGAAGAACAAAATGTAGGCTATGTTAAGAAGTTCCCGTGGGATTGTCAATAGAATCAAGCTGCGTGAGGGCTTTTAAAATGAAAACGCCGATTCGTCCTAAAACGAATCGGCGTCCTGTATGACTGTGAAAATGTTATCAGATCACGAGCAGTAGCGGATTCTCCATGATCTTCTTGAAGGATTGCAGAAGCTGAGCTCCGACAGCACCATCTACAACACGATGATCGCAGGACAATGTCACTTTCATTGTATGTCCTGCAACAACCTGACCGTTCTCCACCACCGGTTTCTCAACGATGGAACCGACGGCAAGGATCGCTCCTTCGGGCGGATTGATGATGGCGGCAAAGTTCTCGATGTCGTACATGCCGAGATTGCTCACGGTGAACGTTCCGTTCGTGAACTCTTCCGGTTTTAGTTTCCCTTCACGTGCACGCTTTGCAAGTTCTTTGGTCTCAGAGGAAATTTCAATAAGCGTTTTTTGATCAGTATTACGGATGACAGGTGTAATGAGTCCTTCGTCCACAGCTACGGCAACACTCACTTCAACACGACCATGCTGTACGATCTTATCCGGATAGAATGAACTGTTCGCTTTAGGATTCTCGCGGAGAGCCAATGCAACAGCTTTCATCACGATATCGTTGTAACTGATCTTCGTCCCGGTGGCATCATTGAACGATGCGCGGAAATCCATCGCACGTTTCATATTCATTTCTATGGTCAAATAAAAATGCGGAATGGTATTCTTACTTTCCAACAGACGCTTTGCGATGGTCTTGCGCATCATGGAAAGCGGAATCTCTTTCGTCTGCATCGGTGGAAGCATTTTGCGAGACATAGATGAACCGCTCTTCCCTTCCACATCCGCTTTCACGATACGGCCCATGGGACCGCTTCCGGTTACGGTGCGGAGATCAATGTTCTTTTCCTGAGCGATCTTCTTTGCAAGCGGCGACGCTTTTACCCGTCCTTCGTTCACAACGACTGGTGCAGACGGAGGAACATACACAGGAGCAACAGCCGGAGCAGTAACGTCGGGAGCAGATTCCTGTTTCGGTGCAGCGACAGGAGTTGTGTCGGCCATTAGAGCAGCAATATCTTCACCGGCTTTTCCGATGATCGCAAGCGGTGCGCCGACCTTCACTCCTTCGCCTTCTTTTGCGAAGAGTTTCAGGATGACTCCCGAATCATATGCTTCCTGTTCCATATCCGCTTTGTCGGACTGGATATCAGCAAGAATGTCACCGGATTTAATGGACTCGCCTTCTTTTTTCCGCCATTTCAGAATAATACCTTCTTCCATGGTATCACTGAGTTTCGGCATCAACATTTTTGTAGCCATAATTTTCCTTTGAAATATACCCGTGTCAGAGTTTAGAACTCTGACACGGGTTCAATTAACGGTATAATACTTTTTTGACTGCGGCGATAACTTTTTCCGGATTCGGCAGTGCTTCATGCTCGAGATTCTCAGCGTACGGCATCGGAACATCCGCACTGTTAATCTTTTCCACCGGTGCATCGAGGTCATCGAATGCTTTCGTGTGGATGCGGTGCGCGATCTCAGTTCCAACGCTGGCGAACGGCCAGGAGTCTTCGACAATGACGCAACGGTTCGTTTTCCGTACCGATTCAAGGATGAGTTCTTCATCCAACGGACGGATGGTGCGGGGATCGATCACTTCAGCGCTGATCCCTTCTTTCTGTAATTCGTCAGCAGCTTTCAATGCAACGGCGACCATCTTCGTCCAGGCGATGATCGTCACATCTGTCCCTTCGCGTTTGATATCCCCTTTGCCGATAGGTATAATGTATTCTTCATCCGGCACTTCGCCTTTAATGCCGTACATCAATTCGCTTTCCATGAAGATGACAGGATTATTGTCGCGGATAGCCGCTTTCAACATTCCTTTTGCATCATATGGTGTGGACGGTGTCATCACGATCAAACCGGGAACGTGAGCCACCATCGACTCCAGCGCCTGTGAGTGCTGGGCGCCAAGCATATGAGCGGGACCGTTCGGTCCGCGGAACACGATCGGCATGCTGAACTGACCGGCAGACATGTACCGCGCTTTTGCGGCATGATTCATGATCTGGTCGAACGCGAGAATTGCAAAATTCCATGTCATCATTTCAACGATGGGACGGACACCGATGCCGGTCATTGCCGCACCGATACCGATACCTGCGAATCCGGCTTCAGTGATTGGAGTATCGATCACTCGCTTGTCGCCGTATTTTTTCCAGAGGCCCTGGGTTACTTTATAAGCACCATTATATTGAGCAACTTCCTCGCCCATGATGAAGACGCCCGGATCGCGCTGCATTTCTTCATCGATCGCCTGATTGATTGCTTCACGTATCTGTAAAACTGCCATTGTCGTATTTTCCTTTTAAAGTGAGATGAAGTCCATCGTTACGATGATCTTCATCAAATTAAATTTATCCATAAATATTTTCGTGGAGCATTTCGAGCGGAGGCTGAGGGCTTGCATCTGCAAACTCAACAGCTTTTTGGACGTCCGCTTTAATCTGTTCATCCATCGATTCAAGATCGGATTCTTTCAACACACCTTCAGCGACCAATTCACGGCCGAATGTTTCGATAGGATCACGTTTCTTGTATTCATCGATCTCTTCTTTCGTACGGTATTGTCCGGGATCGGACATCGAATGACCGCGGAAGCGGTAGGTGCGTGCTTCCAGGAATGTCGGAAGGCTTTTTTCTCGGGCACGTTTGATGGCGATGGACATTTCGCGGTACATCTCGATCACATCCATTCCATTCACTGCACCACGTGCCATTTCATATCCTGATGCTTTCTCAAAAAGATGCTCACCGGCCATAGCGCGGGAAATGGCTGTTCCCATTCCATAGCCGTTGTTCTCACAGATGAAGATGACCGGAAGTTTCCACAGTTCCGCCATATTCAACGTTTCATGGAACACTCCCTGGTTCGTGGAGGCCTCTCCCATGAAACAGATCGTGACAGAATCTTTTCCCTGATATTTTGTCGCAAAGGCAGAACCGGCAGCAAGCGGCGGATGTCCGCCGACGATTCCCCAGCCCCCCATGAATCCTTTGGAGAGATCATAGAAGTGCATTGAACCGCCGATGCCTTTCGAAACGCCTGTGACTTTACCGAACAATTCAGCCATGCATCCATTGATATCCATTCCGCGTGCGATCGCCTGACCATGATCGCGGTATGCAGTGTAGATGTAATCATCTTCACGAAGCGGAGCGATAGCACCGACGCCCGTCGCTTCTTGTCCAATATACAAATGACAGAAACCGCCGATCTTTCCTTTGCCGTATTCCTGCGCCGCACGTTCTTCAAATCGGCGGATCATCAGCATGTCACGGTACATTTTGACCAATTTTTCGTTGGACAAATTCAGATCAGCCCAGCGCGGTTGATTTGTTTTCTTTTTTTCTTCTTTCATTAGCTATGTTTCCCTGTGTTAGGTAATCGATTATGTAAAAAAACTAAACATGTTGTTCTGCGTGATATGAACTGCGTGTGAGCGGACTCGACTGAACATGTTTGAATCCTATCGCCATCCCTTTCTCACGGTACATCCCAAATTCATCCGGATGAACATACCGTTCGACCGGAAGATGATTTTTAGTCGGCTGAAGATACTGACCGATAGTGAAGATATCACAATGGACAGCACGAAGATCAGCCATCACATCGATCACTTCTTCCGCCGTCTCACCAAGACCGACCATCAATCCGGTCTTCGTGGTGAAGCCGCGTATCTTTGCACGTTCTAGCAACTCCAATGTGCGGTGATAATGTGCCTGCGGACGAACGGTCCTGTATAATCTCGGAACGGTCTCGATATTATGATTCAGGACATCGGGCTGAGCATCAAGAACAATATTCAATGCATCTTCACTTCCCATAAAATCGGGAATGAGCACTTCTACTTTACAGAGCGGCAGACGCTTGCGGATCTCCTGGATCGTATTCGCAAAGATATGTGCACCGCCGTCGAATAATTCATCGCGGTTCACCGATGTGATCACTGCGTGACGAAGATTCATCAATCCGACAGCTTCGCCGACGCGACGCGGTTCATCCTCATCGATGAGATGCATCTTTCCGGTCTTCACATTGCAGAAGCCGCAGCTGCGCGTACATGTATCGCCGAGGATCATGAATGTGGCCGTACCTGCATTCCAACACTCTCCCATATTCGGACATCGAGCTTCTTCACATACGGTATGGAGTTTCCGTTCGTCAATCATATTCTTCAGACGGGAATAGCTCTCTCCTCCGGGAACACGCGCTTTCAGCCATTCCGGTTTGCGGATGACATTCTGCTTCGGTTGTTCAACTGCCGGTATTTCCTGAATCACAATTTCCATTATTCTTATATCGCTTGAGTAGTGTCAAAATTTTCTAAATAGTAAACAACTTTTTGCATGAACATCCCGCCGAGTGCACCATCAATGATCCGATGATCGTACGACATCGAGATATAGACCATCGAACGGATCGCTATCGCATCATCAATAACGACGGGGCGTTTTTTGATCGCTCCAACACCGAGGATGGCCACTTGCGGCTGATTGATGATCGGGAATCCATATAGATTTCCGAATCCACCCGGATTCGTCACCGTGAATGTTCCGCCGGTCACTTCATCCGGCATTAACTTTTTGTTCCGGGCACGGGTTGCAAGATCGTTCAGCGAACGAGCAATACCTGCAAGATTCTTCTGCTCCGCATTCTTGATGACGGGAACGATCAATCCATTTTCCAAAGCAACAGCAACTCCGAGGTTGATATCTTTGCGGATAATGATCGTGTCACCGTCCACTGATGAATTCAACATCGGAAAATCCTTGATGGCCTTCACAACTGCTTCAAGGAAGAACGGCGTATAGGTCAGATTGAATCCTTCACGCTTCTCGAATGCTGCTTTATTCTTTTCACGGAATTTCACGATTGAAGTAAGGTCCGCTTCAGAGAGTGAACCGACGTGAGCTGATGTATGCTTACTTCGCACCATGTGCTCAGCGATCGCTTTCCGCATCGTGTCCATCTTGATGATCTCAACTCTGCCGGCAGGATATGTGATCGGACCGGCCGGTTTGAATGCCGG
>CAIVNT010000401.1 GCA_903907305.1 uncultured Ignavibacteriota bacterium | reverse complement strand
TCCATGATCTCTTTTTCTTTGTTCACGAGAAGAGTATCGATATCCTTAATGTATTTGTCCGTATATTTTTGCACTTCCTGTTCGCCGCGTTTCCGTTCATCTTCGGAGAAATGTTCATCCTTCTCCGATTTTTTCAGGACTTCATTCTCATCTCTCCGTACGTTACGGATGGCAACTTTCCCTTCTTCTCCGAACTTCTTTACAAGTTTCACCAGTTCTCTTCGGCGTTCTTCGTTCAGCATCGGGATCGGAACGCGGACGATCTTACCGTCGACACTCGGATTCAGACCCAGGTTTGCCACCGTGATCCCCTTTTCGATCGGATGCAGCATCCCCTGATCCCACGGTGTCACTGCAAGCATATGGGCATCGATCACGCTCACAGAACCGACCTGATTAATCGGCATCAATGTTCCGTAGGCATCTACTTTTACCGTGTCCAATAATGCTGTTGTCGCTTTACCCGTCCGGACTTTCACTAATTCATGGCGGACGCTTTCAACCGCTTTCTGCATACGCGTTTCACAACTCTTAAGAATATCTTTTAATTGCATGGATCACCTCCGAATAATAATATTACAATAACGATGGAGCAGTTTCAGATACCGTTGTACCGATCTTCTCTCCGGTCACGAGGTTCAACAGATTGCTGTTCACATTCATGTTAAACACAGCAATGGGCAGTCTGTTCTCTTTGCAGAGTGTAATGGCTGTCATATCCATCACCTTCAGATTCTTTTTGAACACATCGTCGTAATTGATCAGCGAATACTGTTTCGCATTCGGATTCTTCTCCGGATCCGAATCGTAGATGCCGTCAACGCGCGTTCCTTTGATAATGATCTCTGCTTCAATCTCGATGCCGCGTAGAACTGCCGCGGTATCTGTGGTAAAGTACGGATTTCCCGTGCCTGCTGCAAAGATAACGATACGATTTTTTTCAAGGTGACGCACCGCTTTGCGCCGAATATACGGTTCGGCAATACGCGCCATATCGATCGCTGTCTGACAGCGCGTGTACATACCGTGATGTTCCAGTGTATTCTGCAATGCAAGGGCATTAATCACTGTCGCCAGCATTCCCATATGATCACCGGTCACTTTATCCACACCGTCCGATGAATTTTCGATACCGCGGTAGATATTTCCTCCGCCAATAACAATGCCGATCTGCACTCCAAGATCATGGATCTTTTTGATCTCTTCTGCATACTGTTTCAGGATCTTCGCATCGATACCGTAATCCAGATCGCCCATCAATGCTTCCCCGCTCAGTTTCAGCAGGATGCGTTTGTATTTTGCCGTTGCTGCTGCCATAGGAATGCTCCAATAAAAAGAAAGGTCTCGAGAGAGACCTTTCAGATGTTAATTCATTGATTCGCCAAGCTGGAATCTCTTGAACTGTTTCACCGTCACATTCGGCGCAAGAAGTTCTTTCACCGACTTCCCTGCATCCTTAATGAAGCTTTGTTCAAGAAGTACTACTTCCTGGAAATACTTCTCAAGGCGGCCGTTCGCAATCTTATCAGCGATCTGGTCGGGTTTCCCTTCGTTCTTTGCCTGTGTGCGGTAAATATCTATTTCCTTTGCAATCAGTTCCTGATTCACATTATCGCGCGACACAACGATCGGGCTCATCGCAGCGACCTGCATTGCAATGTCGCGAGCAATGGTCTTGTTCGCAGGATTTAATTCTGCTCCAAGTTCAACGATCACGCCGAGCTTGCTTCCCATATGGATATATTGTTCCAGGAATCCACCGTCTGCACTAACGGCATAGATGCGGCGGATCTCAGTCTTCTCTCCCACTTTACCGGTGAGATTGGAGAGAGCGTCCGCAACTGTCTTGCCGTCAGGATGCGGAAGCGCATGAAGTGCTTCAACGGATGCCGGTGTGTTGTCGAATACGATCTGTGCAATGGATTGAGCAAACGATGTAAAATCTTCGCCGCGTGCAACGAAATCGGTCTCACAGTTGATCTCAACCATGATACCGCGTTTTCCGTCATCGGAGATCTTTGCAACGACTATTCCTTCGTTAGCAGTTTTATCTGCGCGCTTTGCAGCAGTCGCAGCACCCTTCTTGCGAAGGATCTCGATAGCCTGCTCCATATTACCGTTGGATTCATCGAGCGCTTTTTTACAATCCATCATTCCTGCGCCTGTTTTATCGCGCAGTTGTTTTACTAATTCACTGGTGACTGCCATAATTATGCTTTGTCCGTTTCTTGTTGTGGTCTGCGTGGTCTGCGGTCTCTGCGTTCGTATTTATCCCTGTCTGATTTCTCTGCTTCTTCCGCTTCGGGTGCCGTTTCAACTTTGCGGGCATGCCCTTCAACGATTGCATCAGTGATGACGCGCGCGATCAATTGGATCGATTTCAATGCATCATCATTTGCGGGAATGACATAATCGATCCCGTCTGTGTCGCCGTTCGTATCAACGATAGCGAACACCGGAATACCGAGTCGGTTGGCTTCCTGAACAGCGATCGCTTCTTTCTTAACGTCAACAACGAAGAGCGCGCCGGGAAGGCGTGTCATTTCCACTATACCGGAGAGTGATTTCTGTAATTTTTCTTTTTCACGGGAAAGGAACAATGTCTCTTTCTTGGTGATCTTTTCGAATGTTCCGTCTGTTTCCATCTTTTCGATGTTCGTCAAACGCTTTACGCTCTTACGGATGGTGGTGAAGTTG
>CAIVNT010000400.1 GCA_903907305.1 uncultured Ignavibacteriota bacterium | reverse complement strand
CCGTTGATGTAGAGATATTTTCCTTCGATGGATATAGTGTGTCCGGAAGGTACCTGCGTTGTCGTGATCGTATTCACCAGTTTCAGCGAATCCAGATCAATGATCTGAAGTCCCGCGCCGTTCCCTTCCGTAACGACGTACGCATAGTTCTTATACACTTTCATTTCGCGCCATCCGGAAGTGGGGCCGGGAATGTATGCAACTTCTTTCAATGTATCGGAAGTGATATCCACTATCTGAGTACCGGTATTGCAGCCGAGGATCGCATATTCTTTGCCGCCGGGAGAGACATATCCCCAGCAATTCGAATAATTATTCGTGCCGTGCGTCCTTACTTGACCAACCAACTGCGTATTCACCCCGCCCTGGGCGTGGACAATTTCGGTACACCATACGACTGTAAGCAAGGTGAATGCTGTATAAAATCTCTGCATCAGATATCCAATTATTTAATGAGAAGCATTGAATGGATTGAATTGAAAGTCGCCGATGAATTTGACACAGTGCATCTGTAGAAATATGGACCAGAAGCATAGCGCGAAGCGTTCCAAACTACAGAATGTTCGCCCGATTTCATATTGACATTTGTCAAGATTTCGATCTCTCGCCCCAATGCATCGTAAATGACGATCTTTACATCCGAATCACCGGGAAGTATCAGCGTGATCGTGGTGGAAGGATTGAACGGATTCGGATAATTATTTCCGATAACCGGTGCAACAGGAACCCGATCATTATTTGAGTGTTCAGATAGGGCGCCCGTCTTTTCATAGAAGAAGACCCCACCCTTTCCATTACCAATCAGCAGATCGTTGTCACCGTCGCCGTCAAGATCCGCCGCCTCGGGAGATGCCTGCAGACGAACATCAATACCGTCAAAGTTCTGATTGACGAACTCGAACTTATTCGCTATCCCTGCAACTTGTTTATAATACCATATCACGCCGTCGATATTTCCAACGATCAATTCGAGCACACCGTCCTTATCAATGTCCGAGCAGAAAGGATTTGCATCATTACCGACATCAATGGAATTGAAATTTTTCTCAACAGAATACGATGTGATATTATTGACAGAAGTATTCTTCACCAGAGATATTTGTCCTCCGCTGTTCCCGACAAGCACATCAAGTTTCCCATCATGGTCAAGATCCACAAGACACGGAGATGTATTCTGGCCGAACTGCATTGTATCCAATGGATGGCTCTGATGGACGAACGAGATCACCCCGTCCGTTGTGGTATTCATGTAGACCTTCAGTCCATTCTCGAAGGTACCGAAAAGCAGATCGGATCGGTTGTCGCCATTTAGATCGCCGGCCGTCACCGTGATGTTGAATGCACCCACTAAGGAGAATGAGGATGAAGGCTCGGAAGAGAATTTTGGTGCGATTTTCGTTCCGTTATTTTGAAAAATATTTACCGATCCGGCGGCGGATGTAACACACAGGTCAAGATCGCCGTCACCGTCAAGATCCGCTGCTGCAACGCTGCTTCGCGAACCGACATCGATCATCGGGATGAAGTTCTTGGTCTGCAACTGATAGAATGGATCCTTATTCGTACCAATGTTCGAATAGAACATGAAATTATCGCGGTCCACATTCGGGAAGACACATCCGATCATCAGATCGGTCGTTCCGTTCCCGTCGACATCAACATGCTGCGGAAAATTGAATCCATACGAATGAACGATATCTTCATTGGGATATGTTGAGTCGGCAAGGATAATGAGCGGGTTCTGTTTTGTTCCGATGTTCTTCAAGAAATAGAGACTCGGATTGAAATAGTCCCCCCAGAAAAGATCGAGAACGCCGTTGCTGTCCAGATCGAAGAATTCGATACCGCTTGCACCATGCATTGCTTTGGGAAGTCCGGTCGGCCCGCCTTGAATGTTGATTCCCTGATATGCACTTGTCCTGTAGCTGAATTGCGGTGAGAATTTTGAACCGATGTTCTGATAATACGTCAATGAACCGATCGACCCGCCGGTAAAGAAATCCAGATCACCGTCGCCATCAGGGTCCGCGAGAGTCGGAATACTGAACCGTTCACTAAACAGATCGATTCCTGATGTATCGTGAAGTGCAGCAGATGTCAGTTGAAATTGAGGAGCAGTTATTGTCCCAATGTT
>CAIVNT010000399.1 GCA_903907305.1 uncultured Ignavibacteriota bacterium | reverse complement strand
GAACAATGCCATTACATGGCTCAACATTGCGAGTGATAATTTTCGCGTGGAAGCATTCCGTCCCGCCGAGTTCGACGTGACCACCGTGCTGGACAAGAAAAGCTATATCATCGGTGATTCGGTGAAAGGAATTATCTCCGCAAAATATCTCTTCGGCGCTCCGTTGAAGGATGCAGATGTCCGCTGGCGTTTGACCGTGACCGGGGGAGAATTTGAACCGGAAGGATTCGATGGTTATTCTTTCTCGAGAATTCCCTGGCTCAGCAGCTATGACCGGTCAGGATACCGTGAATTGCAGAACGATGAGACGGTCCTCGACGAATTCGGAAATCTTTCCGTCAGTTCCGTTCTGAATGTCGGTGAGATAAGGTCAACATCCTCCCTGATGCTCGAAGCTGATGCCACATCGTCATCGCGTCAGGTCATTTCGGGCAGGACTTCCGTAACCGTTCATGGCGGCGAATTCTATCTCGGTATAGGTCAGTCCGGAACATTCGTTAAAAAAGATTCTGTGATGAAATTTAAGTTGATCGCCGTGACTCCGGAAGGGAAATTCGTTCCGAATGTGTCAATGAATTTTCGTGTCTACAATCGTATCTGGCAATCTGTCCGTCGAGCGCAGGTGGGGGGACGCTATTTCTGGGAATCGAAAGTGGAGAATACACTCGTCGATTCAGGAATGGTCATGAGCGGGAATAAAGCTGCTGAACGAGCATTCACACCGAAGGAACCGGGATTCTATTATGCGGAAATGTCCGGGACGGATCCTCGCGGTAATTTCATCGGCACAAGCAGTTATTTCTATGTGACCGGTTCAGGTTACGTGCCGTGGGAGCGGTCGAATGATGACAGGATCGATCTTATCACGGATCGAACGAATTATGCACCCGGCGATGTAGCACATATCATCGTAAAGAATCCGTATGAAGTTGCGGATGCATTGATCTCCGTGGAGCGCGAAGGTGTGCTGACTCATTTTACGATGAAAGTAAAGGGAAGCGCGCCGCAGATCGACATTCCCATTAAAAAGGATTACCTGCCGAATGTATATGTCTCTGTGATACTTCTGCAGGGGAGAGTGGATAGTATCGCTGCAACAAAAGAAGCGGATATCGGCAGACCCTCATTCAAGATCGGATACTCGAAACTTTCCGTCAGTCCGCTGGAAAAGAAATTATCCGTAAAGATCGAAACGGCGAAAAAAGATTATCGTCCCGGTGATTCCGTGGAAGTGATGATCTCTACTGCGCTCTCGAGCGGAAAACCCGCATCATCCGAAGTCATTCTCAGTGTTGCTGATCTCGGCGTGCTGAATCTGATAGGATACCGTCTGCCGCAATTATTCGATCTGTTCTACAGTCAGCGAGGACTGGGTGTTTCAACAACGGAGTCGCGCGCCCATCTGATTGAGCAGCGGAATTTCGGGGAGAAAGCAGAGGAGGTCGGCGGGGGCGGTGCAGCCAAACTTGCCGCGCAAGTGGATGCGGACGGTGTACGGAAAGATTTCCGTCCCTCTGCATACTGGAATCCAAGCATCATCACCGATGCAAAAGGGAAAGCCGTTATCAAATTCAAATTACCGGATAACATCACGGCTTTTCAATTGATGGCGGTCGGTCATACAACGGAATCGGAGTTCGGCTTCGGCGAGAATTCTATCACCGTCAGCAAGCCACTGCTGCTGCAGCCTTCGTTCCCGCGGTTCGTCCGTGTTGGGGATAAATTTGAAGGAGGAGTGGTTGCGCTGAATTATTCTGACCGGGAAAAAAGGATCAGGATCGTTCCGCGCGCGGAAGGTGTCGTGACTGAAAATCTTGATACGATCGTTGTTGTGCTGAAACCCGGCGAATCACGAGAGATCCGTCTGAGATTTGAATCGGTAAAAACCGGAACGGCAAAATTTGTCTTCCGCGCATATACGGATGATGACTACGACGGTATGCAGTGGTCCATCCCGATACAAGTGCCGCGGCTTCGAGAGTCTGTGGCGAGTTCCAATTCCCTGACGGAGAATTCCGTTCAGGAGAAGATCACCAAGCCGTCGGATACGTTTGAAGATCTCGGCAGTTTTGATGTTTCGGTCTCTTCCACACAGCTGGTAGGACTTCAGAACAGCGTGCAGTATCTGTTCGAATATCCCTACGGATGTTTGGAACAAAAAATGTCGCGCGCTCTGCCGATCATCATCGGTGCGGATATGGTGAGATCGTTCGATCTTGAAGTGTTGAAAGGCAAAGATCATCGGAAAGTAGTGCAGGATCTTCTGGATGAAACTCCGCAGTATCAGCAGTACAACGGAGGTTTCACTTATTGGAAAAATTCAAACGAGAGCGATCCGAATTCATATCTGTCGGCATATGCAATGCTCGGACTGACACTCGCACAGCAGGGGAAATACCGCGTGGATAAACGGATGATGGAACAGGGAATGGAATTCCTCCGCGGCGTGCTGAACGGAAGTATCGTTTCACACTACAGTTGGGGTGTGGATGCAGGAACAAAATCACTCATCCTCTACGTGCTTGCGCTGAACGGCAAACCGGATTACGGTTACATGGAGCGGTTGTATAATGAACGGGAAAAAATGCCGCTTTCCGCACGTGCGTACCTTCTGCGCGCATTGAAGCGCTCCAATGGCAACAGTTCTATGATCAATACACTTGCTTCAGAATTTATGAATTACGTGAAGTTGAATCCGACCACGGCGCATTTTGAGGAACGGAGTGAGGATGACTGGTGGTGGATGTTCCACTCGAATGTGAAGTCCACTGCGCTCATTGTTCAGGCTCTTGTTGAGACACAGCCGGAGAATGAGATCATTCCGAAAGCTGTCCGATGGCTGCTGGATCAGCGGCGCAATGGAATGTGGAGATCGACGCAGGAGAATCTCTATGTGATCGATGCGCTTACAACATATTTTTCTGTCTATGAAAAAGAAATGCCAAAATTCACTGCGGTCATTTCACTCGCCGGACAGCAGATACTGAAAGAATCATTTGAGGGACGAACACTGAAAGTTTCGGCAACTTCCACACCGCTGATGAAGATGCCCGGTGGAACAATTCCGCTGGATGTAGTGAGGAACGGACAGGGAAGATTGTACTACACTATGAGGATGCATTATTTTCCGAAAGATAAGAGCACGGCAAAAGACGAGGGATTCAGTATCACCAAAACGATCGAACATCTTCAGGCAGGCCAGAACGGAGAGCAGACCATTGGTATCGGAACGATCGCGAAGGTGACACTGGTTGTTTCCACGAAACAGGATAGACCGTTCACTGTGATCGATGATCCAATCCCGGCAGGATTCGAGATCATCAACACTTCGTTCCAGACATCCGGAAATAATCTGGAGAGGCAGGAGGGATATAACTGGCTCATCGATCATAAGGAATTGAAGGATGACCGGGCCCTCTTCTTCGCGGATTATATGAATGCCGGCGTTCACACAATTACATATCTCGTTCGCGTAACATCGTTTGGAACATTCCAGATGCCTGCGACAAAAGTGGAACAGATGTATGAACCGGAAGTCTTCGGACAAACAGCATCGGAAGTTGTCACTGTCCGATGAATCGGAAACTGAAATATGCCGCATGGACTCTCCTTGCCCTTGCGTCAGTCTGCCTTGTCTCCGTGTGGATACCGCTCGATCGTCAGATGTTCTCGAAAGAGAATATCCATTCCATTCGTGTGTATGACAGGAACAATCAGCTGTTGCGGGAATTCCTGAATGATGAACAGGGAAGGGGCGAGTGGGTCGCTCTGAAAAAGATCGCTCCTCAGGTGATCGACGCAACGATCGCGGTAGAGGACAGACGATTCTATCTCCATTTGGGTATCGATCCTATCGCTGTCGTCCGCGCGTTTACGGAGAATATCGTCTCGAGCCGAGCGCGTTTCGGCGCATCGACCATCACTCAGCAGGTGATCCGAAATGTCTATCATCATCCCCGCACGCCGGGATATAAACTGCTCGAAGCGTGGTATGCAATTCGGCTCGAACGGATGATGGACAAGGAAGAGATCCTGGAGCAGTATCTGAACCGCGCTCCGTACGGCAATCAGCTCTTCGGCATTCAGGCGGCGAGCAAGTATTATTTTGACAAACCCTCTTCCGATCTGACTATCGCCGAATCGGCGTTTCTTGCTGCACTGCCGAATTCTCCTACACTTCTTAATCCATACCAGCATTACAAACGCGCGATAGCACGTCAGCATCTTGTGCTGGAACGGCTCTTCTCACAGAAGAAGATCACTCCCGAAGAGAACGAACGCGCAGTGAAGCAGCCCATTCCGGTGATCCTGCCGGAGATGAAATTCAAAGCACCGCATGCGGTGGAAATGGTCTACGCGAACATTAAGAATATTCCGGAGATCTCAACGGTGCAGACGACCATCGACGCGGCACTTCAATTCGATGTCCATTGGATCGTGAAAGGCCATCTTGAACAACTGGCGGACCGGAATGTGACAAATGCATCGGTGGTCATCATTGACAACAAGAGCGGCGAGATACGAACGATGCTCGGTTCTTCCAATTATTTCAATGATGCGATTCTCGGAAAGATCAACGGAACGGTCGCACTGCGGCAGCCCGGTTCATCAGTGAAGCCATTCACATATGGTGTTGCTATGGAAGCAGGCTATACTCCCGCTACCATGCTTGCGGATATTCCCACATCCATTCCAAATGACGGAGGAGACTATGTTCCGGAAAATTATGACAGGGAATATCACGGACCGGTACTGCTGCGGACTGCTCTTGCATGTTCATATAATATCCCGGCAGTCCGTGTGCTGCACTCCATAGGAGTGGAAGCGTTGTATCAACGGATGATCACTGCAGGATTCACATCCTTGACGGAATCACCGAAGCATTATGGATTCGGACTGACACTCGGCAATGCGGAAGTGTCACTGATCGAACTGACCAATGCATACCGTGCTATCGCCAATGCCGGAATGTTAAGTCCGATGCGGCTGCTGAATTCAGCATTCACCATCAATGGAACTCTGGCTGAGACGCAGCCATTGACGATTGAAACTCAGCCCCGGCACGTCGTGTTCAATCCGGAGATATCATTTCTTCTGACGGACATCCTCTCCGATCATTCTGCACGAAGGCCGGCGTTCGGGAAGAATTTCGCGTTCTCGTTCCCGTGTGCCGTCAAGACCGGCACGACGAAGGACTATAAGGATAATTGGACGGTCGGATTCACAACGGAATATACGGTGGGAGTGTGGGTCGGAAATTTCAATGCGACTCCGATGCGGAAAGTTTCCGGCGTGAGCGGTGCAGGGCAGATATTTACGGATGTCATGAATATGCTCGCAACAAAATATGGGTCAGTAGGGAAGGAATTTGTTCGTCCTTCAACGCTTGTTCCCGTTCAAGTTTGCGCACGGTCCGGAATGCGTATGAACGGGAATTGCGAGAAAGGAAGGACCGAGTATTTTATTAAAAGTGAAATTCCCGCTGCACAATGTTCCATTCATCAAAAGTATTATTCGCGTTCCATCGCCGGAATGAACGAAGGAAAAGTGTATGAGATCTTTCCGCCGGAGTATGATGAGTGGTGCCAAACGGAACTGATCCCGAAACCACCGGCGAATGCATCACCGCAGAATCTGACGGAAAAACGTCCGTCCGTTAATTCATTCACCATCATGTATCCGCACAACGGAGACATCTTTAAACTTGATCCTGTTCTGCGGAAAGAATATCAACGGATCAGGATCGATGCGGTGATCCCAAAAACATTTCAGCATGTTCAACTTCAGATCAATCAAAAAGATCGTCAGAGTTATTCAAAGAATAATACTTGGTGGGAATTGAACAAAGGGAAGTATTCGTTTCAATTGACCGGTGTATCCCAAGGGAAGAAGATCGCCAGCAATACAATTACGATACAAGTGGAATAGTGATATCCACCTTCACTTGAGGTGAACCCAATAACTCCTTGTTTTTTGACACTCAATTCGTATATTTAGGATAGACAATATCCCAAAACTATGAGGTTGTGTTGAAAAAATTGATCTTTCTTCAATTCGTTGCTGTGCTGTGGCTTTGTTGTGCTGAT
>CAIVNT010000398.1 GCA_903907305.1 uncultured Ignavibacteriota bacterium | reverse complement strand
GTCGGTAACAGAAGAACAGCAAGATTCGAATTTGGGAAGGAGCTCGTTGTACAGTATTCTGTAACTATAAGATCAATATGAGTCAACAGTATACTATTTTAACAGCATCATCCTTCGTGTTGCCGAGAAGTTACCGGACTGCAGCCGGTAGAAATACATTCCGCTCGGTACGTTCTTCGCATCCCATGTGACTGAATATGTTCCAGGTGAGAATTGGTTGTTCAACAACGTAGTGATATTACGGCCGAGAAGATCGAAAATGGTAATGATTGTATTTGATGACCCGAACGGACTGGTGTCCGTCCATACACGTGGTAAGGAAAATGTGATGGTGGTAGATGGATTGAACGGATTCGGATAATTTTGTTGTAATTCAAAATGATCCGGTGCAGTATTCACTTTCTGAACTTTTGTGACTCCGTAATCATACGTGAACCACTCAGCGGCATCGATATTCGCGTCGCCATTGTTTGCCGGGAGTTGGGAAAGCAACGCTCCCGCATCGGCAGTCTGATATTTTGCAATTGCAATGTAGAGTTTCAATGCACTCTTCCCGAAGAGCGATTGCGGTGAGAAATATCCTTCGAGTGTTGTGCCCGATTTATTCTGCATCGATATGCCGGCACCGTTCTTATCGAACCAGCCGGACCAATTATTGGAACTTTCATTCGCCAGGAAATAATTCCATCCGGTTACTGTGCCGGACTTCGCCCATGGTGCAGCAATAGAAGGACGGATAGAGTCTGAAATAAAAATGAACATATCGCCGCTTTGTGCTGATGCGGATTGTGTTGCGACATACAGATTGGAACCGGCTGCTGCAAGATACAGATCGATACTGTTGATTGATGCTGCTTTCGTTGCCGAGGCATCGAGAAGACCGTCCATCACAAAACTTTGTTGCGTTGATGTGTCTGTCGTACCGAAGTCGATGTGATAATCCTGACCGCCGTTATTGTCCCACGTGTTGTTCGCGTAATTGAGCACGAACGCCACTTTATTTACGATTTGTTCCTGCTTGTTGAATGGACCAATCGTGAGTTTCAATGTACTATCTGTGTTGTTATAGTTGAACGGTGACTGAACAGCGGGTCCGATGCCGTTAAAGAGCAGTGAGTTCTGCGGAAAATAGACAGGATTCGGCTGCATCCACGTTCCGCCGATATTATTCACTCCCCAGTGGAGTTTCGCATTCTGCAGAGCGCCGGTGATGGTGATCTTGATAGAATCATTCTTCGTCGGGACGGACGGTGACCAGCTGAGCTTCGGATTTCCCGAACCGCCACCGCCGATGGAGCCGGAATTGGAACCGATCCACACATGCTGAATGGGGGAACGGGAAGTATTTCCACTGCTGTCTTCCGCCTCAACGTAATAGTCCAACAGTTTCTCTTTCAATCCTTTTATCTCAGCGGAATACTCTTTTGCTTTTACGAGCGGCAATGGGTCGGTTTCAGATACTTTATCCGATCCAATCATGAGGATATCATTCCATGGTGTGACTTCGTTCCCGCCGGCATATATTTCATTCTGAATTGAAAGGAGTGGATTCACTCCATCAATATCCGTTCGGTATTTCAGTTTGACGGATCTCAATCCCTTCACATCATACACATACGTCCAGACAGTGAAATCACTCGGCTGAGTGATGTTCCATTCTGTTCCGCCGGGATTGTATGGTTCACGCTGAGGAAGATAGATCGTCGGAGGAGTGAGATCGGTTCCGGAAGAGATCACCTGCTGCGCATATTGGACTGCCTGATTTGCTCCGCGCGTGGGATGTGAATCCCAAATGCCATTCTGCGAACCGTCCCAGTACCAATAATCGCTCGCTTCGGCGTTGAGTAAATATTTCCAGGCATTCGTCGTATTTGAAGAATTCTGATCGATCTGCTGTGCAGTGAAAACGATATTCTTTGCTGCAGTGATAACGCCCCAGCTGTTCCGGTCCGGAGAATAGGTGTTATACGGATCGCCGTTCCATTTCTTGAATTCAGGATCGCCGTTGTCCGCGCCGCTCCAGCTTCCATCCTCAATGTGAATGATGTCGTCGGACGGAGGAGGGAACTGTTGAAGATAGTCCTGAATGGTGGAGCAGACG
This sequence comes from uncultured Ignavibacteriota bacterium, assembly GCA_903907305.1. Classification (GTDB taxonomy): domain Bacteria; phylum Bacteroidota; class Ignavibacteria; order UBA10030; family UBA8401; genus UBA8401. Next base: position 1,467 of record CAIVNT010000398.1, on the reverse strand, counting down.
AAGCGGGTTGGATTCGCTTTCAGCCAATTGACGAACGATTGAAAATTGCTTCCGTAATAACTGTCCGTTCCGCCGCCGTAATTGTCGCCGTCGTGATGAAGCACAACGAGAATAGGATGATTCGGATCGGTGTTGTAACTCTCCAATTGACTGATGACGTTCTCATAGTTGAGTGCACCGAATCCTCCGCGCCCGTCCTCGTTTCCCATATAGCGGTCTGCCGGGACGGCAATGATTTTTTTCTTTTCTCCGCTTTCGGGATTGATGTATTCAACAAAATGCGGACGTCGTCCCCACGCTGCGGAATTCTTCGTCGGAGCCCAGAGCCCGTTCAACTGCACCCAGTCATTCGGATCGGGATTCACTTGATCCGCTTTGTTCGGTTCATACAGATTTCCGCCGGTGTTGAACGGATAATTCTTTGCTGCACGATCGAAGTGAATGTTGTCCACCAGCACCCATTCCAGTCCTTCGTCCACAAGAGCGGGGATCATTCTTGGGGAGAAGGCATTCTCGGGAGGGAAAATTCCTTTTGAGTTACCTCCGCCGAAATTCGTCTGGAGCGTTTTTCTGTGCTCCTGTATCTGACGGCGGATATCGGAGTAGTCGATGAGTCCCATGAGCGGATGATGATACCCAAAGCTGACGAGGTCGAGGCGCGGATTATTGAGTGTTGTCTTCCACGAGAGGGCAGAGGACCAGTTCGACTTCCAATTGGAAAAGTTTGTATTGCCGTTCGCTTCCAGTGCATTCAGATTTTCGATAAGCGAACCGGAGAAACTGATCTGTGCGCCGAAGTTCGGTTGGTCGACTCCTTTTGCAACGGCATTCTTCGGCCAGGACGTGTATGGACCTGTCCGTTGATTATGGATATCCGCGATGGAGTAGGAGTAGCGCTTGTTCGCATCGGTCTGAACGGCGGACTCATATGGGAAGTAGATCGGCTGGTGCATGTGCCAGAGGAACGCGATATAAATGGGGGGATTGCTGTTGTTCATCTTTTCCTGAGAAAAAGAAAAAGAGAGAAGAATGAACGCGGAGACGCAGAGACGCTGAGAGAGTTTCATGGAAGAGCTTTCACTAGCAAAGAAAAAAAAGCCGTCGGTGAGGACGGCTTTCCAGCATACGATAATCTCACACAAAGTCACAAAGGATCATAAAATTATGATCACTGTTTATTGTGTCCCTAAAATAGCACTATTTCATCAGTAACATTTTACGGGTTTCAACTTTTGCATCGCTTGTTAAACGGTAATAATAGACACCGGTGGTGAGGCCAGCTGCGTTAAAGTTAAATGTATTCATTTCACCTGCGTTGTACATTCCTTGTGCAATCAGTGCCACTTCTTTTCCAAGAACGTCATACACTTTCAGTGATGCGTTGCCGGTGGTTCCAAGCATAAACGAGATAGAAGTGGAAGGATTGAATGGATTAGGATAGTTAGAACTCAATTCCACCGAATTGGG
>CAIVNT010000397.1 GCA_903907305.1 uncultured Ignavibacteriota bacterium | reverse complement strand
GTAAAGATATGAACGAACAATTTTCCGCCGTCTGACAGGACTGATGACACTTTTTCCAGCAGCATTTCATAATTACGCATATGCTCGAACATTTCCACCGAAACAACACGGTCGAATTTTTGTCCGATGGTGAACACATTTATATCGGCGGTAATAATGGTGAGATTGTTCAAACCCCGCTTCTTTGCTTCTGCATCGATGTACTCTTTTTGCGTACCAGAATTGGATACACCCGTGATCTTCGCATTTGGATATTTCATCGCCATGAACAGTGATAGCGAACCCCAGCCGCAGCCAAGTTCCAGGATGCTCATTCCATCCTTTAATTCAGCCCGTTCCGTCGTTAACTCGAGCATATCCGCTTCGGACTGATCGAATGTTACTCCGTCATTTTTCCAATATCCGGAACTGTATTTCAGATGTTTTCCCAAGACGCATTGGAAGAATTCTGTCGGCATTTCATAATGCTGTTCGTTTGCATCGTGTGTATTCACGGCGATAGGACTCGATTTCAGAAAACCGATCAGCTTCATCAGATGCGCCTGCTGTTCCTCTGCATTTGCTTTCTTTTCCTCAAGCAGACGCTGAGTAAGCAGACGACGGATCCCGATACGGACGAGAAAATCAGGGAGGATATTTTTTTCAATTAAGGTTGAGATCATAAGAAAATACACACATATATGTCATCCCCGAATGTTCCTGTCGGGAATCGTAATGAATAAAGTTGTGCCGGCATAACACAACTCCTCTGTAGATAATTATTGTTTCTTAAACCACGGCACAAAAGGACTAGTAGTCCTCTGATACTCACGATACAGATCACCTTTGGATCGTATCGCATTCTCTTCCGTCAATGGAATGCCGGTCACTTTCAAAAGAAGGAACAGCATGATCGCCGGAGCGAATATCGCGATCCATCCTCCATCCGATGCAAATGCAAAGATCAAGTAGGCCATCCAGATGAGCCACTCGAAGAAATAGTTCGGATGACGCGAATAGTTCCACAGACCGCGCTGACAGACTTTTCCTTTATTCGAGGGATCGTTCTTGAATGAATTCAACTGAGCGTCTGAGACAGTCTGTCCGATCACAGAGATAAGCCAGATTCCAATTCCGATGTATTCAAGAACTGATAATACCGGCGAAGGATTGTGCGCGATTACAATGAATTGAAGCGTCACGAGAACGATCGCCAATGCCTGATACTGATAGAAGAGAAAATACCGGAACGGAATATGTTTCTTCCACCCCTTTTCGAGCATATCATACCGAGCATCGTGATGATGCCCGAGAACTCGCGTGAAGAGAAGATACGAACCGAGTCGGATTCCCCAGATCGCCGTCATCGTTCCAATGATGATCCTTCTCGCAACATCGCCGTCTCCAAGATACGCGTATAACATTCCGATAAACGCAAGACCGAATCCCCAGCCGGCATCCACAATCATCGGCTTATTTGTGAAACGGTAGGTCACCCAGAGCATACACATCATCGAAAAGACGAGTGCGTAGCCGGAGAGTAAGGTCGGTATAATAATTTCCATATTCATAATAGTTCTCTCACAAAGTTCCGCTCGAAGAGCCGGTCAACGCCCCCATTGGGGTCTTCCTCCACAAAAATAGCGGCATACACTTAAACACAAAGATCTAAAAGTAAAATTAGTCGCGGAGATTTGACTTGACCAGGATTTTTTCCAATCCATCACCCGGTTTCAGCCTAAACAATTGCAGTAACACATATCCTGTCACCCCAATACTTCCGAGTGTAATGAACAGAATTGTCCAAAGTCCTTTCGCTGCAATATTGGACTCTCTATAATAAATCCACACCAATAGAACGGCAATATTTGCATAGAAATCCCACAGCGTGGCCTGCATCCAAGGAATGGATTTCAATGAATCCCACTCCGTAAATAGATTGCTCACAATACTTGTTGAGATAACGATGTACACTATCCACAAAAAGAGTGTTGTGAATAGGGCGATTAAAATATTTTTTATACTCATTGAATCTCCTTCGGTCTCTCAAATAACATTCTAACCTCATTTTTAGTTCAATAAGGCTATTTTTTAGTGAATTAGGTTAAAAAAAAATTGAATTTTTCTGATTTGTCAAGTCTGTTTTACTATATGTCAAATTTGCTTGACATATTAAAAATAATTCCCTACAATATCCCTCAACGAAATCATCTTTACGAAAACACAGATTCCAGAACGGCGAAATAAGTCAGCAGGTGCTTGCGAAAAAAGCAAATGTTTCCAGACAAACGATCATCGCCATCGAGAGCGGCGATTATAATCCATCTGTCAAACTCGCTCTGACCCTTACCAAAATCCTAAACACAGGTGTTGAACAACTTTTTGAACTGGAAGATAACGATCATGAATAAGTGGGATTCCATCTCCTGGTGGGCAAGCGGTATCTTCATAATAAGCATCGGCGTTGGTGCGGTCACACAGAACGATCTCTATCTCTATCTGATGGCAGCATCCTATATGCTACGGCCGACTATATATTCTTTCGGATTCGGAGCGCATCTTGCCGGTGAACGTCATCAGTTGATCCAATACCGTTCGGGGTATATTGCAGTGACAGTCGTCATCATCACCGTGATTGTTCTTGCGATGAAGAACAGCGCTGAAGGAAAAGCATACGAAGATTATAATATCATTCTGATCGTTGCTCTTGCCGCACGGGCACTTCACGGAATTTTGATGGTGAAGAATTTCCTTGAAATCGGAGTCCGGGTCGCGATCTCCGTCGGACTACTGATTATTCTCTTCTCCGTCCTCGAAAGCGGAGTGACAATCAATGCCCTGCCGGAATCTCTTCCGGGAATGTTCCTGATTGCCGTCGGTTT